>JAFGPF010000079.1 GCA_016926115.1 Dehalococcoidales bacterium
CTTTTCGCCCATCAGGTAAAGATTCAGTTTCAGCGGGCGCAGGCTTTCTACGTACTCGCGCGCTGTCTTTAGCATATCGCCTCCTTTCAACAGGCCGGTTGCCTATTCAGGAGAAGAAAGATGGTTCGGGTCAAAGGCCGCCCTGATTCTATCTTCTTTCTCGGGGTAGTTCCCCCAGACAGGGCCGAAAACGTCGTTATCCGGTACCAGTGCGTAGGCACCTTTTTCGGCGCAGACTACCTCGACGTCTTTTTTCCATTCCTGCAGTGCGTAGTTGTCTTCCACGGCTGCCATGCGCAGGCATTCCATCTTGGCGCAATAGCCGAGTTCGTAGGGACAAATCCAGTCCGTGGTGTTGTATTCCTGTAGTATCGGAGGCCTGTGGTCGTCCGTTATTTTATCGACATACTTGCTGTAGTTGGTAGCCTGGTTGATGGACTCGTAGGAGACCTCGGAGGCGAACCTGCCGCCGACGACGTTGGCGCAGATGGCATCGGCTGCCATAAAGTGCGTTTCGTCCATAGCCGGCGCCTCCCGTGCCGAGCCGTTGAAATCCTTGACGATGTCCAAGAGGACCTTTTCCTCGTATTCCAGGCGTTTATCCGAGCCGATGCCGTACAGCATCACCCGCAGGTCTTCCTGCTTCCGTGCAAGCTTGGCTCCCGCTTCCTTCCAGTATTCCCAGAACCCGCCGCAGCCGACGCCCCGGCTCCTGGCGACGCCCCGGAATATCGGGGGCACCGTCATGACGACCAGGGCTATCTCGGAACGGCCGATTTCAAACATGGCATTTACGATATCTTCGTGGGAGTAGAAGCGGATATTATACCATTTAAACCGGTTGGTCGGCAGGTTCATGGTGGTGTGGTACGCCCAGCCGGTCGGTTCCAGTTCTTCGGAAATGAAGGGGAACAGCTTGACGCCGATGCGGGTGATAATACCGAGCTTGGACTGGTGACCGGCGCACCCGCGGAGCAGTCCGCGCAGGTCGGGGCCGGGGCCTTCGCCCCAGAAGAAATCGTCTCCCTCCGCAAACGAACCCATTTTCAGCAGTTCGCCGTCGGGCAGTACCCACTCGACACCCAGCAAACGCTGGTAACCGAGTCCGTGCCGCCAGCCGATGGGCGCGTCACCCATGTTGACCGTATTGGCAACGACGGACGACTGGCCGCCGCATCCCGGTACAAAGGTGAGAAGCCCCATCTTGAGCACGTCGCCCTGGAGGGCCGCGAAAGTAACTCCCGGCTCGACGATGGCGTACTGGTTTTTCTCGTCTATCTCCAGCTTGTTCATCCGCTTCAGGTCGATGAGGATGGAGTTGTCTTTCCTGGCGTAGGTACCGGAGCCGTAGAAGGTGCTGGTAACCACGAAAGGTATCTTGTAGCGGTTAGCTAGCTTGACGATTGCCTGTACCTCCGCAGTGCTGCCCGGCTCGATGCTGCAGGCGGGTCGGCGTTTTTCATCGGTGGGGTCGGACAGGCTGCAATAGCGGTCGGCTTCACAGATTGCCGGGTCGTCGCTGACCCATTCGGTGCCGACTATCGACTGTAGTGTCTGATAAGCTTCTTTCGGTATGCTCATCGTTATCTCCTTTACCTTATTCTACCTTATCGCCCGAAGCATTACTTCGGTGATGTCATATACTTTCATCCCGGTACCGTTTTCCTCGGCGGCCTGGCCGAGGATGTCTTTGCAGTTGGGACAGCAGCTTACGATGGCCTCGGTACCGGTCAGCTGGGCTTCTTCCGCCCGCTCGCCGGCCGTCCAAAGGGCGAAGTCCGGGTGTGCCACCCCGACGCCGCCGCCGTAGCCGCAGCACCAGGCGTTGTCATGGTGCCGCTGCATTTCGGTAAGCTCAATGCCCTTTATCCCCTTGAGGATATTCCGCGGCGGCTCGTATATGCCGTCGTAACCGCGCCGCCATTTCTTACCCACGGCGATGTTCGGTGACTCGTATTTCGGTTCCCAGTGGTACCACGGGTCGGCGAGTCGACCGAGGTTGCAAGGGTCGTGGTAGGTAACCTTCATGGAAACCTTCCGGTTGAACTTGAACTTACCGTCCTGCATCAACCGGTCGAAGTATTCCGTGATATGCAGGACCGTATAGGGCATGTCCTCGGTGGACTTTTCCATAATTCTGGGGTAATCCACCTTCAGGGTCTTATAGACTTCGGCGTCGCTGGTGATTACCGTTTTCGCGCCGGAGGTCTGGATAGCCTTGATGTTGTGTTCCGCCATCTCTTTCGCCAGCGCCAGTTGCGCCGTGGCGAACAGTTCGTGACCGCTGCTCCATTCGTCCTTGAGTATCATGAACTTGACCCCGGCTTTGCTCAGCAGGGTAACGGCGGCCTGGGCGATTTCCGGGTGGCGGTAGCAGGAGGAATCGCCGACGAAGTAGAGGATGTCCGCCTTGGCGGCAGGCTTGACGTCTTTCGGCATCCATTTGAAGCGTGCCGTATGGGCGGCGCCGTAGATGTTGTGGCTTTTCTTGACGTTAGCTGCCAGCATCTTGTGCTCCGGCAGGATGTTGCCTTTTTCCACGCACCGCTGTCTGAACGTCTCGATGACCTGCAGGACTTCCACGTCCAGGTTTCTCTTGCACCTGATATCGCAGCCGCCGCAGAGCGTGCAGTGCCACAGGGCGTCCATGAGCTTCGGGGTGAAGTCCAGCTTGCCGTCCAGTTCGGCTAGGGCGGCGTGCAGGAGTCCGTGGCCGGAATACAGGTTGTACCGGTACCTTACGTCAATCGGGCATTGCCGCGAAAACCGGCTGCTCTTCACGTAGTTCAGGTCTATCAATTTACAGTAGCTGCACCTGACGCATGTCGATGCTTGATGTTTATATTCTTCGACTTTTAACATTTTTTCACCTACTTACATTCTAATTTGCTTTAGAAGCACAGTCTGCCGGGCGACATGATGTTATTGGGGTCGAGTATCTGCTTGACCTTTTTCATGGCAGAGGCGTAACCCCCGGCTCTTTCATAGACCATGTCGGCGACGATGCCGTAAGGCCTGGAAAAGAAGCCGCCCATGCTTATCGCCGTCTCGGCAGCCTCGGCGTACAGGTTGCTGATTATCGCCGCTTCATCGGCATCATTGGGGTCGTAGGGTAAACTGCATTCGAAGTGACAGGCGCGGCCGTACTCCATGGGCTGTACGTAGACGCCGATGTCGTCGATGCAGTAGCCGTTTTCGGCAGCTACCTGGCTCAGGACCTGGGTGAATTCGGATGCCCTGTCCATCGTCGTGTAGAAGAAAATGTCCTGGCAGGCGCCCTTGCTGGC
Source organism: Dehalococcoidales bacterium (assembly GCA_016926115.1). Next base: position 3,288 of record JAFGPF010000079.1, read on the forward strand.
GAATTTCCAGTATGCCTTCTTCTCGGGCCAGGCGTTGCGGAGCATTCCCGGCATCTCCCTTTCTATACCCGGCAGGCCGGGCAGGGATGTCGGCAGTTCCGGTATGTGCAGTTCGGCGGCTGCTTCGCGCAGTCCGTCTTCCTCGTATTCGATGCGTTCTTCGGGGCGTCTCCAGCCCCCGCCGGAAACGAGGATTACGGTCCACGGCGGCAGCACTCTCTTGAGATTTTCATAGTCCGCGGGCCATTTCTTGGCCAGGATGGTGGCAAGATTGACATCGTTCAATATCAAGCATTCCTCGCCAATCATGCGCCGCTGCACGTTGTAGACCAGCTGCGCGGCGTCATCGAGTTGCTCGAAGGGGATGAAGAACGTTTTGTCAACCTTGGGTTTGGGGGCAATTTTGACCTTTGCCCACGTTACCACCCCCATCGTCCCTTGGGCGCCCTGCACCATCCACTGGTAAGACAGGTAACCCGGTCCGCCGGGGTTAACGCCCTCGGCGAGGCTTTTATCGGGGAAGCCGGGCACACAGGCGGAGCCGGTGCGGAAAGCCTGACCGTCCGCGAATACCACCTCCACGGTGACCATGGCGCCGGCGTACTCGAACTTGGGAATCAGCATCGGTTCCCGCTCCAGGTGGCTGGTTAGTACCGATTTCTGCGGGTGGGGCAGCAGGGGGTTGAGTCCCATCATCTTGTGCTTGGCTGCCTCCGCCTGAAGCTGACCCCAGGTAACGCCGGGTTCCACTCTCACCATCTTGTTGTACAGGTCGAATTCCAGAATCCTGTTCATTCGCCTCAGGTCCAATACAATCCCGCCCAGGTTGGGGATGGTGTTGCCGTAGAAATGGACGCCGGAACTGCAGGGTACCACGGGTATCCCGCTTTCGTTAGCCATCTTGACGACGGCCTGGACCTCTTCCGTATTCTTCGGCTTTACCACGTAATTGGGCATGCGAGGAGTGCTGAGACTACAGTCGCTGGAATAAGATAGCAGTGCATCGGGGGCGTCGGTGACATTGGCCGCACCGACAATTTTGGTTAGTTTCTGTTTTATCTGCACTATTTCCTACCTCCTCAATTTTTACAGGTAAATATTTATCGGGTGACTATCGTATCACCCGGTAGTATGCGTTAACCGTATACCTTTCCCTATTTTTTTATATTAGCACTATAACAGCGCGGGTCATAATACTAGGGGTAGAACATTTCTTCAGCTGCCGCCCGCAGCTCTTCGCGGAAATCCGGGTGGGCTACCGAGATAATAGCCTCCGCCCTCTCCCGGCGGCTCTTACAATCGAGATTAGCAATGCCGTACTCGGTGACCAGGTAGTCGAGGTAGACCATGGGAATCATTACTACCGTGCCGGCGTCTAACTTGGGCACAATCCGCGATACCTTGCCGTCGAGGGCGGTGGACTTGAGCATGGATATGGAGCGTCCGCCCCGGGAGTAGTGCGCCCCGACGCAGAAGTCCACCTGTCCCCCGGGACCGGTAATCGGCGTCGAGCCGATGTGCGTAATGACGACCTGTCCCAGGATGTCCACCGTCAGGATATTATTGATGGCTACCATGTTGTCCTGCGAGGCGATTCTGGGGACGCTGCACTGGGTGGATATGTCCCTGAAGAGGAAGGCGGGATTATTTTCCACGTACTCCCGCGCCTCGATGCTTACGGGGTTGTCGTAGCCGTAGAGCTGGAGATTGGCGGCGGTTACCTGACCGGTGTCATGGGTCTTGTACTTGCCGGTGATAACACCGCTTTTGACCATGTCTATTGTCTGAGAATAGATGACCTCGCTATCGATGCCGAGGTCGTTTTTCTCCGCCAGGAAGCCCATGATAGCCTCGGCGGCGGTGCCCACGCCTATTTGCACGGTATCGCCGTCGTGGACCAGCGAGGCGGCGTTGGCGCCGATGACCTGGGAAAGCTCCCATTCTTCGTCGGACGGCGTCATGCCCAGGATTTCCTTGCCCCGGAGCTCGGTCTCTTCCGGCGCTTCGACAAGGTAGTCGATATCGTCGATGTTGACGTATTCGCCGTTGACCCGTGTCAGGCGGGGGTCGATTTCCGCTACCTTGATTTTCGCGGTGCGGCAGACGGTGGGAGTGTACCACGGGTGCGGCCCGAAGCTGCAGATGCCGTTTTCATCGGGGGGGGTGAGTTTGAAGTAGAAGATATCCTTGTAGTGGTAGAGCCGCCCCCGGTTGGGGTCCTGCTGTCTCTCGCCGTTGCTTAGCCCGAAGACGGTCGGCTGGTAGTCTATTTTCCGGTTGCGTATCTCTTCCCGGGTGGTCCGCAGGGTCATGGGGTCTTTGATGCGGAACGATTTTTCCATCTCGGGAAACTGGCTCGGGTGGAGGAACGGGAAGTCCTCCACCCAGTGAGAAGTTAACGTTACGTTTTCCAGTTCACCGGCGCGATTGGCTACTTCCACCATGATGTCCTTGGGCTGGTCCATCATGGCGAAAATGACGTCAGAGCCGGATTTTATCAGTCCTGCCGCTTCTTTAGCCGTTATTAACTTGTCGCGGTACTTATCCTGCCACTTCATTACGTTCTTATTTCTTTGTCCCTTTTTAAACGTCCGGCTGTGCCCGGGTGTCGTCTAGCTGCCCGGGTCGTCCGCGGCGACGTCTCCGGAGATTCTTCCCTGAGTGAATGCCTGCATGGTCATTCTTCCGGTATAGTAATGGTGGGGTATGCGCTCCAGGCCCCCGGATACCTCCCCGGCGGCGTACAGACCCGGAATAACATCACCGAACTGGTCGATTACCTGGCACTTTGCGTTGATTTTCAAGCCGCCCTTCATCGAGGTCAGGCAAATCTTGTTTTTAACGGCATAGAACGGGGGATGGTCCAGTTTCATCACCGGCACATTCGGCCAGTACATTCCCTGCAGCTTCCGACCGTACTTTTTGTCATAACCGTACTTCTCGATATCGGAGTTATACTCGTCGACGGTCGCCTGCAGGTTTCCTTCGGGAATGTCGAGCTGTTTCTCCAGATCCTTAATAGTATCCGCCTGGTAAATTTTCTCACGAGGCTTGGTAGCAGGCGGCTCATTCATCTTCCTTATCGCTTCGTCACAAAGAGTAATGTGCAGACCGGTTGAGTCACGGTCCAGACATATCTTATGTTTTTCGGTGTAAGTGCCCAGTTCTTCCGTGGCTTCGTTGCCGAATCTCTTGCCCCATCTGTCCACGGTAATGCCGCCCTGTAAGCCGGCATTGACGAACTGAAGGGTCTCGGCGCCTACGGGCATGGAGGGGCATACTGCCAGGCCCAGGCCATCCGTCCCGGCGCCGATGGCCATCGCCATTTTCAGGCCGTCACCCTGGTGGGTCTTGGGAGCCGTGGGAACTAAATCAGCATAGTGCGGTCCAAACTCCTTCACGATGTCCAGGTTCTGGCAAAAGCCGCCGGTGGCGATAATGACCGCTTTCCTGGCCTTGAAGTTATAAGTTTTGCCGTCGGACTCGGCGGTAACACCGATGACCCGGCCGTTATCGACGACGAGTTTTCTGGCGCGATGCTTGTACCGGACATCGATGCCCGACTTTTTCAGGGCGTTCTGGAGAATTTTACAGAGAGCGGGTCCATGTCCTTCGAATTTGATAGAGCGCCTGACGAGATGTCCCGGTGCCAGAAGCACTTTTTCCGGTTTGGCACCCAGGGATTTGAGCCAATCGTAGACTTCCGCCTGCCGGTCTGCCAATGCTCTCCAGAGCTCCGGGTCGCCACCACTGACCTTGACGGCTTCTTCATAAAGCTGGTCAGGGGAATCCTTGATACCCTCGGCTTTCTGAAGGTCGGTGCCGGTGAAGGGGGTGCCGCCGGCAATCATGGCCAGACTGCTGGCCATACCGCCAGAAGCCTCAATCACCATAACCTTGGCTCCTTTGTCATGTGCCGTGATGGCGGCCGGTATACCGGTGTTGCCACCTCCGACGACAATGACATCTGCTTCACCATCCCACTTCTGGGGAACTTTCGAGTCAGTCATGAAAATACCTCCTTTTCTCGTTTCTAAAAGTTGAGAGCCTCACCCTGCCTGTCAGGCTGTAATTATGGGGCTCGCTATCATCAAGTCTTCTACGGGCATCTTGGTCATTATCTCGGCGCCTTCATCGCCGACTACTATCATTTCTTCGAGCTTGGTCCTGCCGACCGAGGGGTCGAACTCCATGGCTTCCACCGCCATGCACATGCCCTTTTCCAGCGTCATGGGGTAGTCGAACGACCACAGCCGGTTGATGGTGGGATATTCGTAGAGCCATAAGCCCAGGCCGTGAGCCAGGTCCTCGCACCAGGTGTATTCTTCGGTGGGATATCCCCTTTCCTTGGCGGGCAGCCAGTGCTTGGCGACCTCGGCGGTGGAGACGCCGGGTTTGATGGCTTCGATGACGTTATGCACCCGCTCGTAGCTGCGCTTGTGCAGGTCTTTCTCTTTCTGGTTGGGCTTACGGCCGCAGATGATGTTGCGGTAGTAACAGGTGTTGTATCCCAGGTAAGTTATACGGCAGAAGTCCACGGTAATTACATCGCCCACCTGTACGATGCCGGTGTTACGTGCGCCCCCCAGCACTCCCCAGACATCCTCCGCGCCGGCGCTGTACATGGCTTTATTGGCGACGGCGATGAGTTCGCGTCCCAGCACGCCCGGCTTGAGGGCGTCGTAGAGGGCGTACCAGCCGACCTCCGAGATGGCGACCGCCATCATCATGCAGTAAATTTCATCCTCGGTTTTGACCGCCCGCGCTTCGAGCATCGGCGTCATGACGTCCACGGTCTCGATGCCGGCTTCTCTCAAGGCCTGCTGGGCGGGTTCGTCGAGTTTATCGACGCCAAGTTTTTCTTTTTCCAGCCCCTTTTCCTTGAGGTCCTGTTTGATGGACCGGGCGAATTTCTGCGCCCTTTCCCAGGTGGCGGCGGGCCCGCAGGCTTCGTCCGCCCAGAGTATGGCGAGCTTCAGGTTCTCCGGCTTGACCCAGGGGCAATCGCCGAAGAGGTTGCCGGGCGGCAGTTCGTAGACGATGGGGTCGTGTTCCGCGAAAGCCACCGTGTACCTGAGCTGGTCGATAAAGTTCACCGCCTTGGTGCTGGTGACGTAGCGCATGTTCTCCGGGCGCATCAGCAGACAGGCGGCAATTCCGTGTTTTTTCAGGGAAGCCCGGGCTTTTGCCAGCCTTTCCTCCCTCATACGGGCGGTGTTAATCCTGACCGACCAGTCGACTGCCTCCGGTCCGCCGAAAGGTCGTACGATATATTTCGACATCAGACCCCTCCTTTGCCGATATTGGCCGTATTTTTACGGCAACGTGATTTTAATACCCGTCCGGTTAAAAATCAATTTATTATTTTACTTTAAACCCGAGGTTCCGGGCTACCGTTTTTCTATGGAAACGGGCGTCGCCGAAGGCGAGTTCGGCTGCCTTGGCGCGCCGGAAATACAGCGGCATGTCATGGTCTTCGATAATGGAGACGCCCCCATGAGCCTGCGTGCCGAGGGCAACGACACGCTGGTAGGCATCGCTTACCCACGCCTTGGTTATGGCGGCTTGCGCGGAGTAGGGGCGCCCGGTGCTTACTCTCCAAGCCGCATCGTAGGTAGCCGCCCGCGAGCCCTCCACCTCCAGCAGCATGTAAACGCAGTGGTGCTGAACCGCCTGGAAGACACCGACCGGAACACTGAACTGGATTCTTTCTTTGACATAAGGGACCGTCATATCCAGCGCCATCTGCATGCCCCCGAGCATCTCGCAGCACTTGGCGATAGCGGCGCGCTCGATTATCTTCTGTACTTCGGGCCAGCCTTCGTTCGGCTTGCCGAGGATGTTCTCCGCAGGTACTTTCACGTTGTCGAAGACCACTTCGCATTGCTTGTCCCGGGCGATTGTGTCCAGTACCGTTGTCTTTATGCCCGGGCTTTTCGCGTCTACTATGAAAATGGTAATACCGTCTTCACCCTTCGATTTGGTATCTGTCCTTGCCACGCATAAAAAGTAATCGGCAACGCTGGCGTCGTGGACAAAGAGCTTGGTGCCATTGATGATATAATTTCCGTTCTCTGCGGTTGCCGTAGTCTTGACGGAGGATGCGTTATAGGTGCCGACTGCCTCGGTCAGTGCCAGGGCAAAGATTGCCTTGCCGCCGATGATGTCCGGCAGATATTTTTTCTTCTGTGCGTCGGTGCCGATATCCAGTATGGGCAGACCGCCGAGGACCACCGTGGAGAAAAACGGACCGGGAAGCAGCGCCCTCCCCATCTCTTCAAGGAGTATCGCCAGGTCGAGAAAGCTCATGCCTGCCCCTCCGTATTCCTCCGGGAAAGCCAGCCCCATCCAGCCGAGGTCGGCTATTTCTTTCCAGAGTGCCGGCGAGTAGCCCTTCTCGTCCTTTTCCATTTCCCTGACCAGGGACTTGGGGCACTTCTCCGTTAAAAAGTCACGAGCCGATGTTCTTAATATTTCCTGTTCTTCAGAGAGTCTCGGATCCACGGTAAGACTCCTTTCCGTAAATTACTTTCTGGGTAGTCCCAGTCCCCGGGTGGCGATGAGCAGTTTCTGAATTTCCTGACTGCCGTGGACGATTGTCCAGCGCGGGGCATCCAGGAACTCTTTCAATATCTCGCCGTCGAGTGGAGCATACTTGGAGCCCTTGGCAAGCTGACCGTAGGGACCAAGTATCTGCATGGCGGTGTTGTAAAGCAGCCGCCTGGTATCGCCGCTGAGCAAGCGTGATACGGAACCGCCGCCACCGTATTGAGGCGAAACACCGAGGTCGGCATAGGCAGTCGATTGCATGCCCATCAGTTCACCTACGTGCGTCTTGATATAAATGTCTGCCAGCGTTTCCGGAATCCACTTATTGTCATCCACGTCCTGTTTTTCTTCAAGGACGTAATTCACCAGTGTCTTGATAACGTTCTTGGTGCCGGTGGTTAGGCCGCCGCCGCCGCTACTGCCGTAGAGAGCGCTCATAATAACCGCCCAGCCACCGTTCTGCTCTCCGATAAGGTTTGCCCTGGGGACGTGCACGTCCTCGTAAAATACCTCGTTGGTTCTCAGTCCCGCCATGGTATACAGGGGGCGTATCGTAATTCCGGGGCTCTTTAAATCAACTATGAACATGCTGAGCCCCTGGTGCTTTTTCTCGGCGGTGGGGTCGGTACGGGTAAGCAGCCAGTGATATTCGCAGGCGTGGGCTTCGCTGTTGTATATCTTCTGCCCGTTGAGGATGAACTCGTCCCCGTGGTCCACGGCGCGCAGCTTGATAGAAGCAACATCCGAACCGGCGTCCGGCTCGGTATAGCCGAGCGCAATATCGATTTCGCCGCGGGCAACGCCCGGCAGGAACCTCTGTTTTTGTTCCTCGGTGCCGCTGATGAGGACGGCATTGCCGAGTTCAACGCCGTCGAGGGGAAAGGGGGCGTGATGAGAGGTGATTTCATCCACCTTGATGGCCTCGGCCATGAAGCCCATGTTACGGCCGCCGTATTTCTCGGGCCATCGGGGAGCCAGCAGTTTCTGTGCGCCCATTTTACGGAGCAGTTCCTTAGAGTAGGGTCCTGCCCCCTGCAGAGAAAGCGTCTCGGCAACGACGTTCTCGTTACATTCTTTGTCCAGGAACTCGCGTAACTCTTTCTGGAACGCCTTTTCTTCCGGGGTGAGTTCAAAATCCATTCTTCAGCCTCCTGAAACCGTAAACATGCCAAACTGCAGGCAGAGGCGACAAGAAAAGGCCTGCAGTCCCTGTCTCTTCCAGACAAAAACCGGGTCTGCCTTGACAGACCCGGGGATTGCTATCTCTTGTAGACGATGGCGGAGGAGTTGCCCAGCTTACCCGAGTTTACCGAGAAGCCCACTTTGGCGCCCTCGACTTGTCTCTGTCCGCCGTCGCCTCTCAGCTGCGTTACTATCTCGACGGTCTCCGCGAGGGCTTGCGCCGGGATGCATTCTCCCGAGGAGGTGCATCCGCCGTCGGTGCATACCGGAATCCGCCCGCCCATCGACGTAGCGCCTTCCCGGAGCAGTTTTTCAGCCTCGCCTTCCTTGCAGAGGCCGATGTCCTCGTACCACTGGATTTCCATGGCGCCGGTCAGGTCGTAGACGCTGGCCACGTCCAGGTCCTCGGGGCCCACGCCGGCTTCCTCGTAGGCTTTATAGGTGGACTTAATGCCGGCGTCGTTCTCATTGGGTGGCGGGACTTCAGAGAAGTCGCTGCCGAACCCGCCCATGCCGGGGGCGGGGTACTGGGGGTTGGACGCCCCGATGCCGGCGATGATAATCGGCTTGGTGGTGTATTGTCTGGCTTTTTCCAGGCTGCAAACAATGCAGGCGGCGGCGCCGTCGCTGGTGGCGCATACCTGGTAGAGGTGCAGGGGAAAAGCCACCATGGGTGAAGCTAAAATTTCTTCCACGGTATATATTTTGTGGTAACGTGCGTTGGGATTGAGCGCGCCATACTTGCTTGCCTTGACCTTCTGCATGGCAAGGTCTTCTTCCGTCAGGCCGTATTGCTGCATGCGCCGCTGCGCCGCCATGGCGAACCCGGTGAAATTGGCGGACCCCAGGATTCTGAAACGCTGGCTGTCGAGGTCGGTCTCGTCGAATTCATCGTACTTGGTGGTGCCGAAGGCGCCCTTCGGCGAGATGCTCCCCCCGCATACAAGGGCGGTATCGATAAGGCCGGAGGTGATATAGAGATGGGCCGTCCTCAGGGCGTAGCCGCCGGTGGCGCAAGCGTTATAATTGTTGGTTACCGGGATACCGGTGAGGCCGAGGTTCTGCGCCAGGGCGGAACCCGCGAGCATTCCCTGGATGCCCGCCCAGGGGTCCTGCCCGCAGAATAGGCCCTGTATATCTTTCCACGGCATATTGGCATCTTTGAGCGCCATCTGGGCTACTTCCAGGTTAAGTTCGTGGACGCTCTTTTCAGGGAATTTCCCCCAGGGGTGTATTCCTATGCCTATGATTGCGACTTCTCTCATCTTCTATCCCCCTTTTCTCGTTAACAGCTTAAGTTATAATAATGTGTTAATACTGTGGTGTTGTGCTTCAGGACTTAGCCGGACGGAACATCCAACTCAGGACTTCGTTTCCATCGTCGTCCACGTAAAGGACTTCTCTTACCGTCTCCATCTCCATGCCCACCTTCAGCGTATCGAGGTCGACATCATTGGGTACCTGCCCCCCGACTTTTATCCCCTCCGGCAGCGCGATGCTGACTACGGCGAAAGGCACGAAGGGGTCGGGCGCGTGATACGGGAGCGGGGGTGAATAGTGATTCACGGTATAGGCAAACAGCTCGCCCTTTCTGCTGAGTTTTACGTCCGTCAGGGGCTTTGTCTTATCGCAAAGCGGATTGCGGCAGGATTTTGCTTTCGGGAAGAAGTAATGCCCACAGGACCCGCACCTGTTGCCGATGAGCTGTGGTTCTTCCGGCGGCATAGTCAGCCACCCTTCGAGGCATGGAATCTGTTTTTTAGCGTTCATGAAAAATGCTCCTTCTAATTCCGGCTATGTCTTGGCACGGTGATGGAGAATAACAAACAAGTTTACCATGGATTAAGGATTTAATTCTAACAAATATTTGCTATGCTGTCAAGGTATATTGTTCCTACTGCAACTAAACAATTTTAGAGGGTGTAAAAATATATTAATATTCGTCTTCATCAGGCAGTTCTATTCCGTCCTTGTTGCGCATATTGCTGATGAGATGAAGCGCGTGTTCCCTGACCTGCTTCATCATTGTATGCAGCGATTCTATCTGTGCATGGTCTAAGGGGCGCAGGAGTACCTGCCCGAGACGCTGTTGCCCGGTAGCCTGCGAGTTTTTAATAAATAATAGCCCTTCTTTTGTAATGCTGACTTTCCTGACGCGGCGGTCGGTGCCGATGGCGCCTCTTTTTACAAATCCCAGTTTCTCCAGCTTATCAACGACCCTGGTGACGGCATGCTTGGAGCGGAAAATCCTTTCGCTGAGTTTGGTGGGTGTCATCGTTCCGCCGTGCAGTATCAGGTTGTGCAGGACACTGAAGCCGGTCCGGCCGACGGGATAACGGGCAACCTCGATGTCCATATATCTGTTGACCACGTCGGCAGTCTGTACGAATGACAGGAAGGTTAAAACCCTTAATTGCGCCGCCTGTTCTCTTATCTCATCAGCTATCGATTGAAGCTCATGGTTAGAGACCTTACTCATTGAATATCTCCTTAGTATATTATATATATTTGTATTATCTCCAACGGTATTATAGTACATTTGACAAAATACGTCACGTATGCAACTTTTAACTCTGTGAACCATGTGTATCATGAATATTTCGAGAAACCGTGGAAGGGGATTACTGGACTTTGACAATGATGGTGCAACTGGTTAAAATGGTCATTACTGATTTTCACCGGTTCGGAGTCCTTACGGGCGTTTCTCTGTAAAGTGTACAAAGTGAAGTAAACTTACAATATATATAATATATGCGATATGGGAGAGTTGTTATGAATAAGGCAAAGGAATCCGGGAGCATGTATCAGGTTAGAGAAAAGGAGACGGTACTTGTCCCCATGCGCGACGGCGTCCGCCTGGCGGTTGATGTTTACCGCCCCGATGCCGAAGGTAAGTTCCCGGCGCTGCTGGCGCTGTGCGTATACGGCAAGGACCTGCAGGTGCTGTCGGTCAAGCAGCCACAGGGACGCGAGACTTCGCTGGTCTGGGACGGCACCATGGAGGCCGGCAATACCAGGCAGTTCGTGGGGAACGGCTACGTCCACGTCATCGCCGATGTCCGAGGCTGCGGCGATTCCGAAGGGGAGTACGTGGGCATGTGCAGCCACACCGAGGGCGAGGACGGCTATGACCTCATCGAGTGGATTGCCGCCCAGCCGTGGTGCGACGGCAACGTGGGAATGGTCGGTATATCCTACCTCGCCGGCGTCCAGATGTATACCGCCGCCGAGCAGCCGCCCCACCTCAAGGCTATTTTCCCCTGGGAAGTATGGAGCGACCTTTATACCCAGTTCGCCACCTCCGGTGGTGTTATCCACCCCATGATATACCGCCTTTACAGCGGAAGGGGCATGGACCCGGGACAGACCAACGGCAGCGGTATCGCCCATAAGAACCATGTCTGCGCCACCGTAAAGAACACGCCACCCGATAAACTGGAGAAGCTCCGGAAGGAACGCCTCAGTGACCCCGACCTCATGGTCTACAGCATCTACTGGAGCTGCCTCCGCTACCCGACCAAGAGTCCGCTCTTTGCGGATTTTCTTTTCAATCCCAACGACGGACCTTTTTATCAGGAACGTTCGCCCTATACCAAGTTCGATAAGGTCAAGGTGCCCCTTTACACCGGCGGGCCGTGGGTCGGCATGTGGCCGGACGGCGCTTTCGACACTTACAATGGCGTAGACGTGCCGAAGAAAATGATTATGGCGCCGCTGGCATTGAGCGACGAGCGTCCCTGGTACCAGCTGCACGACGAGGCCCTGCGGTGGTTCGATTACTGGCTCAAGGGCGCCGACAACGGCATCATGGACGAGCAGCCGATCAAGCTGTTTATCAACGGCATCAACGAGTGGCGTTATGAGAACGAATGGCCCCTGGCGAGGACGCAGTGGACGAAGTACTATCTGCGCAGTCGGGGACGGCTAATGGCCGAAGCGCCGACGTTCAATGAAGGGCCCGACTGCTTCGTGCAGCAGCCCCTCGACGAGACCTCCGAGGTCAATTCGATTAAGTATTCGACCGGTGTTTTCACGCGGGACGTGGAAGTCACCGGGCCGATGGCTATCGAGTTCTACGCCGCCGTCGACCAGCAGGATACCAACTGGAACGTTGTCACCTGGGACATTGACCAGGTCGGCGGCAGGAAGATGCTGTCGGCGGGCTGGCTTAAGGCCTCGCACCGCGCGGTCGATGAGAAACGGTCGGAGCCGTGGCTGACCTACCATGACCATACCAAAAACGTACCGGTGACGCCGGGAGAAGTGTATGAATATAAAATCAGTCTTTCCCATGTAGCGAACGTTTTCCGCGCCGGTCACCGCCTGGAGATAGAAATCGCCAGCATGGACAACGGGCCTGGCTCGCTGCATATATGCAGCAGCAAGACGACACTGCATAAAATATTCCATAATCCGGAATATCCGTCTTGCCTGCTTTTACCGGTAATTCCGGGATAAAAAGTAGAAATAAAAATCATAATTATATAAAATAGTCGTTATACAACGACGCCGCTTTCCGGTGGAAAAAGGTGTCTTTGTGAATTATTTGACCAGAGATAGTAACAGAGTGTATTATTTCATGCAGGGTATAATTTACCCCGCAAGACTTTTGAAATAACTAACACAAAGGGAGGTAACATGGCTCAAAATAAGAAGCCTACAACGGGCGGTAAAACGTGTATCAAGGGCACCGGTTTGAGCAGCTTCGGCGACAACTCAAATATGGCGGCTGTGGATGTCAAGGACGGGAAAATAGTCAGAATAAGGCCGTTCCACTATGATTGGAAATACAAACCCGAGGAATGGCAACCATGGGAATTTGAAGCCCGCGGCAAGACCTTTAAACCGCCGATGAAATCCATGATACCTCCCCACGGAATGGCTTACAAGAAGCGCGTTCATTCTCCCAACCGGATTCTGTATCCGTTGAAGCGGGTGGATTGGGATCCCAACGGAGAAAGAAATCCCCAGAATCGCGGAGTAAGCAAGTACGTCAGGATTTCGTGGGACGAGGCGACGGATATCGTCGCCGGCGAGCTTAAGAGAGTAATCAAGAAGTACGGGCCGGAATCCGTGCTGCTGCAGGCGGACGGTCACGGCGAGACCAAGGTGATACACTCTACTCACGGCTGTAACACCAGGCTTCTCGAACTCATGGGCGGCTATACCCAGCAGATCAGAAATCCGGACAGCTGGGAGGGGTGGTACTGGGGAGCCAAGCATGCCTGGGGCTGCGAGCCGGTCGGCATGTATACGGCCTACCTCACCAATATATTCCCGGACATGGCCGAGCATACCCAGATGATAATCCATCAGGGTGGTGACCAGGAGACCACGCCGTGGGGTTTCTGGACGGGACAGATGCCCAGTCTTTATTCTTATTATTTCACCGAGATTGGCATAAAAAGCGTCTATATCTGCCCGGACTTAAACTACGGGGCGGCCGTTCATGCGGACAAGTGGATTCCGGTACTGCCGAATACCGATGCCGCGCTGCAGCTGGCTATCGCCTACCAGTGGATTACCAACGGCACATACGATAAAAAATATATAGCTACGCACGCTTACGGCTTCGACAAGTTCGAGGAATACGTGCTGGGCAAGGAAGACGGAGTTCCCAAGACCCCCAAGTGGGCGTCGGAGCTATGCGGTGTGCCGTCCCGAATCATCAAAGCCCTGGCTAAGGAATGGGCGTCCAAGACGACCACCGTGGCGCACGGCTTCGGCGGACCCTACATCAGGGGTTCTTACTCCACCGAGCCCGCCAGGCTGGAAGTCCTCCTGCTGGCAATGCAGGGGCTCGGCAAGCCGGGCACTCACCAGCTTACCTGGGTCGGCGGGTCGTTCTTCGGCGTCAGGGGTGTAGGACACGAGACTCCACCGCTGGCAGGCAAGGCACTGGTAAGACCGTCGGTGAACGCCGCTTATCACGGCTATCATCCCGGTCCGAACATGCAGAAACAGATTATCCCCAAGCCCATGATTCACGACGCTATCCTGGACGGGCACTTCGATATCTACGGCAGCTCGGAGCAGATGTCGGACAGGACAGACCAGTTCAAGCGGTATGTCTATCCGGTCAAGGGGTGTTCGCCGGTGCATATGATATGGACCGATACTCCCTGCCTGTTGACCTGCTGGAACGACAGCAACCGTAACGTGGATGGCTACCGTCACGAGTCAATCGAGTGCATGGTCGCCCAGCACCCGTGGCTGGAGAACGACTGTCTCTTCGCGGATATCATACTGCCGTCCAACACCAAGTTCGAGACGGACGATATCGGTTCCGACATGGAAAGCGCTCATTTCTCCACCGTTTACCGTGAAAGACAGTGCGTTGAGCCAATCGGCGAGTCCAAGAGCGACTACGAGGTAGTCATCGAAGTTGCCAAGAAGCTGGGACTGGAGAAAGAGTACACCGGCGACAAGACCATCGAGGAATGGATAAAACACGGCTTCGAAGAATCAGGCGTTCCGGCAGCGGGCCTGTTTACCTGGGAAGAGCTGTGTGAAAAAGACTACTATGTAATTCCCACCGACCCCGAATGGAAGAAATACCGCGCCGGTATGATAGAGTTCTACGAGGACCCGAAGAAACACCCGCTATCAACACCGACAGGTTTAATCGAGTTTTATTCCAAGGGTCTGGCCGAGCACTTCCCGGATGATGATGAAAGACCGCCGGTGCCGCACTGGATACCCTACGGAGAATCGCACCAGGAAAGCATGCTCCATCCCAGGGCTAAAAAATACCCGTTGCTGGTCATTTCCAATCATCCGCGGTGGCGGGTGCACGCGCAGTTGGACGATATCAACTGGTTCCACGAGATA
>JAFGPF010000080.1 GCA_016926115.1 Dehalococcoidales bacterium
CCGGAGAATCCCCTGATTACCAGATTATCAGCATCGAGACCGGTGTGGTGATATTTAACATCGTAGGCGGCACCGCCGAGGACTATACCGTGGAAATTACCGGCGGCAGCTACCGCCTGATTTCAGACGACCCCGACGAATGGGGAGCCGGCTGGAGTGTTATACCTGAATTTTATTGTGAGGTTTGCCAGAGATAAGGCATAACAGGTAACGGTATCATGAAACGCGCCATAGGATTAGCATTTGTAACCATAGCCTGCATCGCGGCTTTCCTCTCCGTGAGAGGGACACTGCCGTTTATGCCTATCTTCGGCTCCAGTATGGAACCCACCCTGAACTCCGGCGGACTGCTCATGATTAACCCCCTGGATAGCCCGAGAGACATTAAGGTCGGCGATATCATCGTTTACAATGTCCCGAGCATGGTCAGGGAATATTACAACTACCCGCCCACCGTAGCTCACAGGGTCATTAAAATACTGGAAGCACCGTCCTTTAGCTTCCGCACCGCCGGCGACAATACCGGGGAAGACCCCTTCACCATCAGACCGCAGGACTTGAGGGGAACGGTCGGCAGCCAGATACCCTACCTCGGGCTACCGCTCCTGTTCTTCCAGAGCCAGCAGGGTGTGATATTCGTCATAATCGCCCTTGCCCTGCTCGCCGTCTTCCTCTACGGCGGTGAGATAGCCCGCGGTGGCGGTTTCATACACCGCGGCATCTTCGCCCCGGTTATCAACGAGGAAAAACGCGCCAACCGGGCGCTGTCTCGCAAGATAGAGTCCACGGAAGCGAAGATGACCAATACGGAGCAGGCGCTTGAGAAATTCGCGTCTGCCGTGGCGGAATACGCCCAGCACCTTGCCAGCCATACCAGCGCTATCCAGGGTCTCTCCGAGGCTTCCCACGAGTTGAAGCGGGGCGCCGCCGAACAGAACCGCGTCCTGATGTCCCTCGTCCAGAACATGGGCAATATTAGGCCGATACAGGATATCCAGCCCCCCAGAACAATGGCGCCTGGAAAACCGGGACCTGAGATTGCGGAAACCGAAAAGCCCTTCCACGGCGCTCTGGAAAAGGGTGTACCGGGCTGCGCGAGGAAACGCCCCCTGACCCCTGAGGAAATCCTCAGCAGGCAGGATCATATATAAACTGCAACTATCACCGCGTCCCGGGGACTGTGCTCATCGAAGAATACCACCGCTACCCTGCGTCCCGTAATCATTTCCGCCGATGAAATATTCCTGGCTACCGCCAGGTCTTCCAGGTATACTTTATAGCTGCCGGCGAGTTGCACCGTCGCCGTATAGTTGTCGGAGTTGAAGCTCTTTAACTCGCCTTTCCTTAGTTTCATCTCGAATGTCTCCTTCTTACCTCGCCTATACCGCTCCCAGACTCAAACGCTGGCGGTACTCCCCCCGCCGGGGACTGTAAATCAATGTGATGCCCAGTACGCGTTTCCTCTCTTCGTCGAGACCGGCTCGGGCGTCGGTAATATCCACCACGTCATAGAGCTGCTGTCCGCAGTTAACCGGCACGATAATCGCACCCCCCGCCGCCTCGATTTCCGCATGTCTTAGCACCGCCTGCCCGCGTTGCCGGGCTTCCGTGACTGCGCCGATGTTCCTGTCCTCCACCTGCATCAGCCGGTCGTGGAGCCGGTCAATCGCGCCCCAGTCGAAGCTGTCGGCGAGTACTAGACCGCTATCGTATCCCTCCACCTGCACTCTGTTTACCTGCATCGCCCCCCTGGCATACCTGCCCTCGTAGAGCCGGTGTTCGCCACCGTAGCTGTAAACGGATTCATCGTTCGAGAGCGGATTGACGATATAGACCGTGTTTCCTTCAATGAAAACCAGGTCAGAGACGAAGGAGAGCAGTTTCTGGATAACCGCCTTGCCGCTGTTCTCCGGATTTACCGTGAAATCCGGATAAAATCCGGTCATCATTTGCGACTGAGTCACTGTTTCAAGCTTCAAACCCGCCCTGGCCAATATCACGGCGATTATTTCCCTGACGCTGAAATCATCGGAGTTTTTATTCCAGCGGAACTGGTGCCGGGCGCGCCAGTCGCTTAAAGCCCCCCAACCGTCCCTAGCGTGTATTATCAGGCTGGCCTTGCCTCCGGCGCTGGTATGTTCCAGCGATTCTACATGGAAGGTCTGACCGGAGCTGTGCTCGTTCCCCGAGGCGGTAACGTAGCCGGGACTGAACTCCAGCTGGCAGCCGGTATCCAGCACGGCGAGGTTGCCTTCGCCCGGCGAAGCGTATTTCCCGCCATCATTCTTGAGTTCCACCGTTAGGCCGCCTGATGTCTCGCCGACCTCCTGTCTTATATTGATGACATCCGCCGTCAGATTTAGATTCTGGACTTCCAGGCAAGCCCGCCAGACGCCGCCGGGACTGGCCATCCAGCCGTAATTACCGTGGCGCGCCATCGCCAGTCCGTATTCCGATGTCAGGTTAAACGGCGCTGGTTCACGCCACAGCCCGTCGACGAAGCTTGTGCCGGGGACGGAGTGCGAGCCGTACGGGCGACTGTATGCCTCGGTGCCGGTGAATTTTTCGACGTAGCAGCAGCGGAAAACGTCCGGCTTGTCCAGGAAGGGCTGCCGGTACTCAAAGTCGCCGCCGGACGGTGCCGAGGCCAGTTCTTTCAATTCCGACCACCCACCAGCGGCTACATCGCCGCCGTCGCCGTACACCAGGCTCCACAGCTTGTAGTTGCCCGCCGTGTCCCTTCCGGTAACCAGCAGGTTCCAGTCATCGTCGTAAATGCAGGCTACGCCCGACAGATATCCGGTACTCTTATTCCATACCGTCTTGTTCTGCCACTGGCCGCCGTTATTTTTCTTCACGTACAGGTTGGACTGGTCGGCGAAGAAGATAGCCAGGTCGCCGTTGGGTTTATATGCCGCCGCCAGCCCGTAAATGGCCGTCGTCGCCGCGTAATCGATGAGTTCGGGGCTGCCCCAGTTGGCGCCGTTGTCCGTGCTCTTGATACGCCTGACTTCCCGGTTGGACTTTATCCAGAATATGGATACCTCCGCTCCCAGTGAAGCCGCCGCCGTCACCACGGCGTTGTACTGGCCGGTGTAGACCCACTGGCTGAAATCGCCCTCCGCACCGGGGCTTTCCACCCTCTGCCGGTACAGCTTCCTTGAATCTGTCGGTGGGGTGATTCTCGCCCTGACGAGCGAGCCGTCGCCGGTCATGGTCAGGGCATGAAAATAGTCGTCTTCCTGTCCCTCGTACAGTCGTTCCCAATCCAGCCTGACCACTCCGGCAATCTTATTGCAGACCTCGATTTTCACATAGGGTACCGCGGTGTCCCGCTTCTGGGCGGCTGACAGCGTCGATGTCAATTCGCGCATCGTTTTATTCCTTTTCCCCGGATTTACCCGGCGCACCCTGCTGGCCAGGTACGTACTTCGTTCCCCAGAACAGGTGCCCGGCGATATAACCCGCGGTGAAAACCGGGATTATCCAGAAAATTAACTCCCAGAGCCAGTGCCCCAGCAGCGCGCCGAGGACCACCAGCCCGATAATCCAGAGTCCTTCAAGCCTGTGCCAGGTATCCCGTAATATATATGTCCAGGGTCGACCACCGATTTTCTTCCACAATACCCTGTAAATAGACTCGAACATGCCCTTGCTCTCCACCGATTTGCTACTCCGGACCGTAATCGGTCGTTTTAGAGACCGGCGGATAGTAAGGCTGAAAAAGTGTGCTGGTCCTCACCCGGTTTCTCCTTCCCAGTCTCCTCAGTTCCTGCCGGAAATACTCCAGCTTCCGGTTGCCCCATTCGAGGAATTCCTTCGGCGTACCCGTCCCGCCGGCATTCACCCGGTTGACCGCGTAGACCGCCCACTCCACCGCGGCGTAGCCGCCGGCACCCGCCGCAATCAGGTCTTCGTGCTGCGCCGGTAGAGTAGAACCGCCGCTGTCCAGGGTATGCAGCTTACCATAGTATATGTAGGCGTTGGAGCCGTCCGGCACTTCGTCCCCCAGGATAGTCAGCGTATCGCCCCACAGCGAAAACGGCTGGTATCTCTTGGGAAATTTATCCACCGGGTACTCCACCGCTTCCACCATGACCCTGTCCGTTACGCTGGCCATGTCCAGCTCCCTGGAACCATCCGTCGTGGCTTTGGTCGCCCTCTGCTCGTACGGAATCGACTCGGAGAACTCCCTGACGGCATGATTTATATGCCGGTCTATCTCGTCGTCCGTCCAGCGGTAGTTGTTGTTGTCCTCGTCGTGCAGGTCACGCCGCACGATTGTTCTCATATCGCTGATATTCATCGATACCTCCACTTGGTCGCCTGATAGATATGCAGGATTTCCGGGTGCGACAGGGCGCGACTGAAGGCGTAGACCTCACCGATGACCCCTTCAAAGGGAGAAGGAACGTACGTGTCATTGCCGACCAGTGTCGGGTAGTCCGAAGCCGCCAGGGGAGCGCTGGTATCCGTGCCGTCCGGCGCCCCGTTCACAAACAGCCTGCCCGTGTCGTCGAAGGTTGCCACCAGAAAGTAAAATGTGTTTGTGTCCGAGTAGACATTGCCTGATACCACGTTAAGGCAGGGCCAGGTAGCGCCGTCGCCGCCCTGGAGATAGAACTTGTTGCTGGAGTAATAGAACAAGGCCCAGCCGGCCTTGTTCGCCGGGTCACGGTTGCAGATGATAAACTGTGTTTTGCCCAGCGCCCCCAGCTTGACCCAGGCCGCCAGGGTAAACGCCGAGTTGAAATCGAACACGCCGGAGTTCCCGCAGTTGATATCGTCGTCGATACCGTCGAAGCTCCTGCCCCGCGCCGTGTATGACGCGCCCGTAACCGTGCTGAGATGCCCGTAAGGGTCATGCGACTCGAAGGGACTGCCATCAAGCTCATACAGGGGCAGGTAAAGCACTATACCGGGATCATATAAAAGATTCATGGTACACCTCACGAAGCCGAATAGACTACTTTTATATAGCTCGAGTTCTTGGTCTTGCCCACGGCGTTCTCTCCACCGGCCCCGCCCGATTTTATTGTCAGTCTTACGTCGAACGGAATCGAATTGAAGTTGGCGTCCGGCTTGAACCTCCCGCTGTAGGTATACTCCTTGTAGGTTGAAGCGTTAGCCGGATAAGTCACCGCGCCGTTCAGGTCTACCCATGTTCCCCCTTCGTTGCGCGCCTGCCACTTGAAAAGGACGGACTCGCTGGCGCCGCTGGACTTGACCGCGCAGGTCAGCCCGAAATCGAACTCCAGCACTTCGCCGAGGGCCGGCGGTGCTATGGTTACGCTTTCGACCTCCTCGTAGTCGTCGCTGCTGGTCGTGTGTTCGTCGCTCCACTGCACGCCGTCCGCCGTCAGGCTGCCCCTGGCGAAGGGGTGCTCGATGTGCTCTACGATTGCCATTACCATGATTTTCCTCCTCGGGGGGAGGGGTTGTCCCTCCCCCTTGTTTTCTTTATGTAAAGTTTAGTCCTTGACGCCGACCAGCGCCGCCGCCTTTATCGAGCTGAACAGCGCCAGCGATACGTACCATTTGACCCTGGTGCGCGAGGCGTCCTTGTTCTCCAGCGGTCCCACCGGCTCGGCCTGGAGATGCCCCGGGCTGGTCAGCCCGCAGAGGGCGCCCTCCCCGAACTGCACCGCGTATATCGTCGAGCAGGTGCCGCCCGTGGTGGCTGTCTCGACACTGCCGCTGACCACGTGGGTATCCAGTATCCAGTCGTTCGTTCCGATAGGTATGCCGTCCCACAGCTGCACGAAATTCCCCCACCTGTCCCGGTCGGTCTCCGCCATGACCCCGCCGGCAGCCCTGACCAGGGCGTTTATCTTGCGGCGTGAGCGCCGGCTCATCAGGAGCATGTCCGGCTTGCCGCCTTTGACGGCATCGATGAGCTCGTCGAGCTTGTTCAGCGTCAGCGTGGCGCCGGTGGCGCTCATGGCGATTACCTGGTCGCCGACGCTTTCGGTGTCGATGAGCATCCTTAAGCCGTCGAACTGCTTGGAGTTAGTGCCGGAATCGCCGTAGATGAAGTTCTCCTCGAACTTGTCCTTCAGCGCCTTGGCTTTGAGTTCGATGACCGCCGTTTCCAGGTCCTGGACGTTGCTACGAGTCGACTTTAAAAAGTTGTCCACGTCCGCGTCTCCGCCCATGATTTTCAGGTTGGCGGTTATCTGCTCGAAGGTCGGCGTGGATTCCGCCCATTCGTCGCCGACATCGTAAAAGTCGATGTTGGGCAGGGTCTTTTCCTGGTTATAGGTCAGCCCGTTGCCCACGATTTCTATAAAGGGCAGCCTCTGGAGCACCGGTGAGTCCTTGACGATGGTCTCCACCACCCCCTGCATCAGCATATCGTTGGACAGCTTGGCTGCCTCTTCTAATGTAAGTGCCATTTCTTATTTTCCTCCTATTGCGTACTGTATTTTCTCCCGCGCCGACAGCGCCGAAAGGTCCGGCTGCGTCCGCTGCGGGGCGCCGGCGGGCACCCTGGTCTTCGCCGCTTCCTCCTCGATTTCCTGCCTGACCTTCTCCATCAGCGCCCGGGCGTTCTTTAGTGATTCGTTTACCTGTTCGATTGTTTCCCCGGTTATCAGCTCCGCCAGGACGCCGGGGTTCGACTCCACCACCATTTCCTTGTAGGCGGCTACCGCCTGCGCCACCGTCTTGCCGAGTTCCTCCAGCGATTGCTTCGCTTCGTCCAGCGCCTCTTTCAGTCCGGCAATCTCGCCGTCCTTGGTAGCCAGGGCCTGTTCCAGCTTCAGGATGGCGGCGTTGCGCGACTCCACCTCGCCGGTAAGTCTTGCGTTCTCCTGCTTGAGGCTATCGATCTCGCCTTCGCCGCTTGCTTCTTCCATGGTTGTTTCCCGCTCTTTTTCCGTAGTCATCTTTCCTCCTGCTTACTCCTCGACACCTTCTGTACGGGACGGCACATCTCCCTCTCTCGCTCCGTTCCTGCCGGATTTGGCATTGAGTTCTCTATTCATCTTGAGTATGGACTCCCTTTCCTCCAGCCACCGCGCGAACTCGTAATCGGGGTCGCGCACGCCGACCTCGTTCATGGCCGTCCTCCGGGAGTGTATTCCCGTCTGTACCATGACCTGCTCGCTGCCCACCTGCCGCTCCATGTCCTTGGGCAATACCGGCCCCCACACCACCTTCAACTGGTTGTCGCCGTAGTCCTCGCCCCGGTACTTCGCCAGCAGCTTTAAAATCATTTCGTTGCGCCGGTTGTACGCCGCCGTCCTGATAATTCTCTTCCGCCTCACTTTCTGTAACAGCGGCTGCAGCTCTATCTCCAGCGCTACGCCGGACATGTCCCGCTCGATTCCCCCGAAGGCCGACCGCGGCGACTCCGACAGGTCGTGCAAAACGCGGTAAATCAGGTCTATATAATTAATGTGCAGGTTGATGCCCCCGCCCTGCAGCAGGTCGAGCAAATATGCCTTGGCGTCCTCCGGGATATTCCAGACCGCTCCCGGCTTGACGGCGATGTCCTCGGACTCCTCTACGTTCTCCAGCACGGCGATTGGATTGCCGGATAGCTCCAGTATCCGCGATAGCTGGCTCATGGCGCGGTTCAGCTCCCGCTGGCTCTCCATTATCTGAGGCAGGTCGGAGACCCCCCAGAATTTCTTTGGCTCGCGCAGGTTGGGAAAGACGATGAACGGTATAAAACCGTAGGGATTGGGCTTGGCTTCGAGCAACGCGTTGTCCAGGTAAAGCTCGAAGTCCCGGTCCGTCCACATCTCGACGACTTCCGCCGTCTTCTTCTGCGGCTTCACCCCGTAGGTAAGTTCCGTCTCCTCGGCGGACAGCCGGTAACGGGAAACGATTCTCCACACCCTTGAAACATCGTCGCCGGAGCACCAGGCGTATATGCCCTGGATATCCGGCGCCGTCACCCTGACCCGTTTCTCGGCGAAGTCCCAGGTGACCTTGTAGCAGGCGTCCCCCAGCACCGCGCAGTCGATTTCCGTTTCCAGGTCGAGCTGTTCCAGCTGGTTGTCCCCGTATACTTTATACAATGCCGCCTCGGCTTTTCGTGCCTTGTCCCTCGCCTCGTCCGAGTCCTCGTAAGGGTCCACGGCGAAGCTGATGCCCGCCATCAGGTACGAAGTTATTTTCTCCACGAAGACCCTGGCATAGTTGAAAATCAGGCGCCTCTCGCCCCTCCTTTCACGCCCCTCCCACTGGACGCCGTTGTAGAAGTCCAGCAGTTCCTTGTACCCCTTGAGCCTCTCCGTGTCGAGTCGGTTCAACTGTGCAACAACCGCTTCATTCATCGTTTATCTCGCTCCTTGCTATCTCTAAAATCCTTGCCGCTTATTACTTGTTCGTTAAGCGCCCTCTGTATCGTCCGCTGGCTTACTCCGAACAGCCCCGCCAGTTCCTTTACATTCCAGCCGCTTTTAAAAAGCCTGTTTATCTCCCGATTTCGCAGTTCCTTCAACCAGCGCTGCCTGCCCCGGGGTTCGTCGTAAAGGCACTGCGGAAAAGGACACTCCAGGCAGGACTCGGCGTATTCGCAGCCCTCGTCCCGGTAATGGCAGTATTCCGGTGGTAGGTCTCTTGCCTCATTGCTGGTCTCTTCGCTCTCTTCCGGTTCAGCTCCGCCATTCTCGCGTGTCACCAGGACCATATCTCACCTCTAAAAACCAAACAGCGTTAGAATAGCACATATGTTCTATTTGCGTCAATGGTATTTTGTCGTTTTTTTAGCGTATATACTTGACAAATGTGCTCTGAATAGTTATAATTGTTTTGACAAAGCAATATTAAAGGAGTCACCGGAGAGAAATATGCCTGTCTGGGACAATTATCTTAATGTAATAGAAGCCAGCCGCCGACTCAAAATTCATCCAGAAACAGTCAAGCGGCTTTGCCGCCAGGGTGACCTCCCCGCCCATAAAATCCACAATACCTGGCTTATTAACAAGGATACCCTGGATAACTTCGCCGGGACTTACAATCCCAGTCGCGGCGCCAGAAAGAGACTGGTCAAGTGAAAGGAGACGTTACGCGCCCTCCCTGAGGAGGATAAAATGAAGACGATACATTATTCTGCAAGATACCGCAAACGTCTGCTTTCGCTGGTGGTAATTCTGTCCCTGCTTGCCGTTTTAGCGGTAAGCTCCCCTGCCCTCGCGGCTCCTGTCGTTACCCTCACCCCCTCTGCCGGAGTGCCCGGGACACAGGTAACGATAACCGGTACCGTCTTTGATTCCTATAAAGGCGATACCATTCATATTTTCTTTGACAACGATGAAATTTCCAGCAGCCCCATGGAAGTACCCCAGACGGGTGAGTTCACCGTTCCGTTTACCATCCCCGCCGATACCTCGCCGGGCCGTCACTGGATTCGCGTTAAAAGCGAGGCGGGCTCCACCTCTTTCCTGGCGGAAACCTTTTTCATCATAGAAGATGCCTATATATCCCTTAACACCATCGACGGGCCCGTCGGCACCCAGGTTACCATCAGCGGACGGGGCTTCTATGCCGGGAGGACCGTCGAGCTGTTATATTACAATGTCGTCGGTGACCCCATAGCCTCCGTTACCGCTTCTTCGGACGGCAAGTTCAACTATAACTACGTGATACCTGCCAGCACCGGCGGCGTCCACCGGATTACCGCTTCCAACACCGAGGGCAACTACGCGGAGGCGGAGTTCGAGGTAGTTCCCGAACTGACCCTCAATCTGGCTTCTGCGGGTCCTCTCGAATTACTGACCGCCAGGGGTACTGGCTTCGGTTATCGCACCAAGGTCGATATCACCATCAATGCCATCACCGCCGCTACCGCCAAGACGGGCGATTACGGATACTTTGAAATCGTGTTCAACGTACCGGATATCCCGCCTGCCACTTACGATATTAAGGCCCGGGACGGAGCGGGCAACATCGATATTGCCAAGTTCACCGTAACCGCCGGGGTTCACCTGAGTGAAACGACCGAGGCAATCGGCAGCCAGCTTACCGTCAAGGGCACCGGCTTCACCCCCAACGGGACTGTCAATATCAAGTACGATGACCAGGTCGTCGCCACCGCCTCGACCGATAATAACGGCAGCTTCACAGCTGCCTTCGATGTGCCTCCCAGCGGGGGCGGCAATCATACCGTCACCGTCACCGACGGCACCACCACCAAGCAGCTTCTCTTTGCCGTGGAAACCGACTCTCCGGCTGTCCCCTCACTCGTTCAGCCTTCTAATAACACCGATACCAGGGCTTCGGCGCACTTCGACTGGTATGAAGTCACCGACCCTTCCATGCCCGTGGTCTACGACCTCCAGATAGCCACAGACGAAGCGTTCCTGATTCTGGTTATCTCCAAGCAGGGCCTGACCGAATCGGAATATTATCTTGAGTCGGACGAGATACTCTTTTCCATCGCCGAGTCCGCCACCTATTACTGGCGGGTAAGAGCCATCGACGGCGCCAGCAATAAAGGTCAGTGGTCTGAAGCATGGACGTTCTACGTAAATCCCCCCCAGACCCCCGTGCTCTTGACACCCATCTCCGACAGTAAGCTGGATATGCCGGTGCAGTTCAACTGGCAGGCGGTAACCAGTCTGAGTATGCCTGTTGTTTACACATTACAGATTGCCACCGGTCTGGAGTTTAAAGATGTCATCCTCGAAGAGACCATGATTGATTCGTCCGACCTTACCCTGAATAAAGATGACGGACCGGAGCTTGAGCGTGACGTAGCCTATTACTGGCGGGTCAAAGCCACGGATAATGACAATAACGAAAGCGCCTGGTCGGAGACCGGCTCGTTTTATATCTCCCCCTCATTCCACTTCCCCGGCTGGGCGATATATACCCTGATTGGCATTGTGGTTATAATTGTTGTTTTCGTTGCTTTCCGGGTGGGCAGGCGCACTGCTTATAAACCGCCGGAATAACTAAATTACGGCTTGAACGTTATATATGAAGGGAGTAACCAAAAACCATAACAAATTCTTAACAATATTTTAATAAAATATAGGGAATGTATCTTTAACCGTTCTACAATACTTAATTCAGGAGGCTGAAATGAAACGCACAGGAATTATCAGAATACTCGTGGTGACGCTTATCTTATCCATGTTGATGATGGTTGTACCGGTACTCCCGGCATACGCCACTAACGATATCACCATATCACCGAGTTCGGGGAAGGTCGGCGATACCATTACCATCAGCGGCACCAACTTCACCCCCAGTACCGCTACCAGTGAAAAATGGGCGAGGGTCATCTTCTCCCAGGATAATGCCCTGGTGGGCAACTACATCGATACCAACGTGACCAGGTACAAGACCGTCGCCAATGCCCTTATCGGCGAAGAATACACCTCCACCGAGGGCGATTTTAGCTCGACCTTTGCCGTCCCGTCGACACTTAACGATGGCACCGTAGTCAGTACTGTTACCTCAGGTACTTACTATGTATATGTGACTCTGCTGGGAGCCATTCTCATTAAGTCCAAGGCAACGTTCACCATAACAGCCGGCGCCCTCACCGTCACCCCCACGAGTGGCCCCGTGGATACCGCCATAAGGATTGTCGGCACCGGGTTTCTTGCCAGTACCGCTATCCATGTCCAGTTTGACGGCACGGCGGTCACCATCGGCAGTGGCAGTACCACCACCGCCACTAACGGTGGTCTTGATTCTTATATCTACGCCCCGGAAAGCATCTCCGGAGCACATACCATAACCGTTGTTGTCGGTGCCAGTTCCGTTACCGCCACCTTTACCGTTACCCCGGATATTCTTATCACGCCGCAATCTGGAGAGGCCGGGGCGACCGTGCTGCTTAGTTGTACCGGTTTCGCCAGGAGGGCTGTGCCGACGATTTACTTTAACGGGTTGCCGGTGGAAACGCTGGCGCCTGTTATCGCTGATACTTCGGGCACGTTCTCGGCTTCTTTCCTCGTGCCCACCGGACTGGCTGCTGGCGTATATCAGGTGGAAGCTGACGATGGTATCAATCTCGCCGTTGCCAGTTTCACCCTGAATGTACCCGCTCAACCTGCGCCGGAACCGGAACCGGAGCCCGAGCCTGAACCGGAACCCGGACCTGATGTACCGGCCCCGTCGGTCCCGGTACTTACCATTAACTCGAGCGGTGATACCGTCGGTTCTAATATCGGTATCGGCGGCGCCGGCTTTACTCCCAACGCCGAGGTTACCGTTAAATACGACGATACGGAAGTCGATACGGTAACCGCCGATGCTGGCGGCGTCGTTATGTCCCTCTTCTCTGCCCCACCCAGCGCTCACGGCGACCATATTATCACCTTGACCGATGGCACGCATACCAATACGGTCACCTATACCGTTGAATCCGTAGCCCCGGAGATACCCCCGCCATTGCTGCCGGAGATGGGCATCAAGCTGAAATCACCGGGTGTCTTCGACTGGGAAGACGTTACCGATGACAGCATGCCGGTAACCTATGACCTCCAGATTGCCACTGACGATAATTTCTCGGAAGCCTCGCTCGTCCTCGATATCACCGGCATCGAGCTTTCCACTTACACCCTGACCGAGGCTGAAGAACTCAAGCTCGCCGCCAGTAATGAGGTTTTCTATTGGAGAGTTCGCGCCGTAGATGCTGCTTCCAACCCGAGTGACTGGACCGGCGCCGGCGAATTCTATTCCAGCGGCAGTTCCGGTTCGTTCCCAAGCTGGGCACTTTACACCCTGCTTGGAATCGGTGCAGTGCTGATATTCGGTATCGGTTACTGGCTTGGTAGGAGGACCGCCTTCTACTATTAAAAACCCAATAAGCTGCATTCCCTTACCCCACCCCCCTTTGCTGCCCCCTCTCCTTCGGACCCTGCCTCCCGGAGGAGAGGGGGTTAAATATTTAAAAAAACCCCTATTGACTCTCCGCTTACCGGAGGGTCTATACTGTATCTGAAGGCCTTCGAAGTAGATATAAGAACAAGGAGAAAGTAAATGTTCAAAATCGGCGATTTCTCCCGGCTCAGCTTCGTCACGGTGAAGACCCTGCACTACTACGATGAAATAGGTCTGCTGAAACCGGTTAAAGTAGACCGCTTCACCGGCTACCGCTACTACTCGGCCAACCAGCTGCCCCGCCTCAACTACATCGTCGCCCTTAAGAACCTGGGGCTCTCGCTGGAAGAGGTTGGCACGCTAATCACCAATGACCTCACACCATCTCAAATTAGGGATATCTTTATCCTCAAGAAAGCGGAACTTCAACAGCGGGTCAGTGAAGAGCAGCGGCGCCTGGAGCAGGTGGAGAAATTGCTGAGGCAAATTGAAAAGGAGGATAAAATGCCGGACTATCAAATTACTATTAAAAAGGTCGAACCTCAGCTTGTCGCCTCGGTACGCGATGTCGTCCCTTCCTACAGCGATATCGGGCAGCTTTATGGCGATATATTCAAGCACCTGGGCAGTAAACTCGTCTTCAAGCCGGCCGGACCGATGATGATGATATGCCACGATTCCGAATATAAAGAGCGGGACTGTGACATTGAGGCACTCGTGCCCATCAGTAAAAACATCAAAGGCTCCGATCGGGTAAGAGTCTATGAACTGCCCGCCCTGGAGCAGGCTGTCTCCGCCATTCACAAGGGACCTTATGACACCATCGGCGAGGCTTACAACGCCATCATGTCATGGTGTGAGTCCAACGGCTACCAGATTACGGGTAACGACCGCGAGCTTTATTTCACCGACCCCCACAAGCTCAAAGACCCATCGGAAAACATCACCGAGATCCAGTTCCCGGTAGCCAAAGCCGCCTGATAATCCTTTCAGCGCTACCCACCCATATCCCCCCTCCCGGGAGGGGGGATTCCTTTTTCATACCCCTCCTTGACTCCCCTCCCAAACTCGTATATCATCACCAGTACCACCAACAAAAGGAGGCACACCCATGCCGGAATCGAGATACGAAAAATATGTCTGCCGCAAACCCGCCGTACCCGATGGCGCCTATAAGGAAGCGATTCCCGATACCGATAAAATCACCAACGTTAGCGATGTTGACACTGGCCCCCGCGTTATTTTTTCGCACCACTCGTATAAAGACGCCGATTCATTCATCGAGTACGGCATCATCACCGGCGACGTCACCATCGGCGAGGGAAATATCGCGCCGCCGCATCGGCACGACTACGAGGAGATATTCCTCTTTCTGGGCACCAATCCGGAAGACACCACCGACCTCGGGGCGGAGGTGGATTTCTGGCTCGGCGAGGGGGATGAACGGGACAAAGTCACCTTCACCACCTCATCGAGTATCTACATACCGCCCAATTTGGTGCACTTCCCCCAGGTCTGGCGAAATGTTAAGCGCCCCGTCATGACCATCGTTATCATGCCCACCGCCTCGCGGCGCGACCCCCAGTTCGTCTGATAAAAAATGGGGGAGCATCCCTGCTCCCCCATCGTTACTGCGAGTGAAGCGGTGCAATCCCTACTTCACGCCCTTCACCCTCTTGTTTCTCTCCACCTCGGGGGTTGTCTTTCCAGTCACCGGGTGTTTGAAATGGAACGGCAGAATATACCCGGAAGGATAGCCGTAATCGATTCCCCTGGCTGGCTTGTCCGGTCGCCACCACTCGGGCACCCTCATCTCCTCGCCTTCCCCGGGCGGCGGCATCTCTCCGGCTACCCTTTCCGGCTTAACCCAGCCTCGCGCCGGGGTCCCGGAGTATACCGGCACCCACTTTATCTTCCACAGCTTCCATATGCCGTTCTCCTTGATGAAGTCGTTCTCGTAGATGCCGCAGGCGAGCGCCTGGTTGACGCCCATTTCGCCCATCGGCAGCGCCATCGCCCCGAACCCCCACCACCTGCCCTTGCCGGTCTTGCCGTCCTCGGCGATGTCTATCACGTCGGTAAGGTGCATCATCTGGTGCATGAATTCCGGGTCTTTGTTCGGGTTGATGTTCCCGAAGAACCGATGCAAGCCGTCCTTGCCGTAGAACGTGCCTTCGGGCCATTCCAGCGTCGTATCGTCGCGCCAGGCAAACAAATCGATTATTTCCTCCGGCATCCACATCACCAGGTAAAAGCTGTAGGCGTGCTCCAATTTGCGTATAGCCTCGATGTCCTTCAGCCTCTGGAGTTCCTTTTCCAGGATTGAGACCTTGGCTTCTATATCTCTTTCCGTCATCACGTAATCTCCTTTGTTCCTTTTTCCCGACCCAATAATAGCATACCGGATGAGCAGACGACCAACGCCCTTGCGTACGTCTCAGGCCGGGTACTAAAGGGCTATTAAATACCTTACCTTTTACCCCTTTGTTCGTTACGAGCCAAAGCCTATAATAGTATGTATAGTTTTTTAGATACATAATGTCGGAACGCCCTGGCTCTTATTAATAGAGGTGGAGATATCATGCAGTGCCCGTCCTGCGGATATGAGAATCAGGAAGATGCGCAGTACTGTAATCTTTGTCAGTACTCGTTTTATAAGTCCCAGCAGCAGTCCGCGCCCCCGGACAAGCTATTCGCTGACGTTGAGAACCGCCTTAATCCCTCTGGTGTCTCCGCGGAAGAACTCAGCTGGTTCCAGCGCCATTTGAATCTTACCTGGATAATCGCGAATATTACCGTAGTGCCGGCGTTTATTATCCTCGCGAATATCCTACTCTTTATCACCGGCCAGCCGCCCTCACTGTTCTATTCCGGCGACGTCGCCTACCCCTTTTATATCACCATCCTGTCTTACCTGCTTGGCTTCGTATCCACGTTTATCGTCGGTGGCTGGGCACTGGTCAGGAAAGCCAGGAGCCTCTGGTGGCTGGCGGTTCTGTTTTTGGGACCAATCGGCATTATTATCTTCCTCTGCGTCAGGAACAAGAGTAATGAAATCATGCCCGACCCCCAATCCGTCCCTGATATGCCCCCGACCTCCGCCCAACCTTATCGCTCTTAACCCCTTCCCACCCCATAAAAAAGAGGAGAGCTTTTTACGCTCCCCTCTCTCATCGGCTGTTATCTATTCCCACCCAAACCACCCTGTAACATTCTCCGCTTATCCCGATATAAAACCCCTCACAACCTTTCTTCCCCCTTAGCCCCTCTCGGCTCATACAGCCGCGCCGCTTCTACCGTGAGCGCCAGGCTCATTAAAAAGTCGTCGTGCCCCTGCGCCGCGTCCACGTAGAAGTTCATCGTCTGGTTCGCCCGGTAAGCGCTCTTTGCCAGTTCCATTTCCCTGAATAAATCTTTATAATCGCAGGACCCGTCCCCCCGGTACACCTTCACCCGTCCCCCGTTGACCGCCGCCAGCAGGTTGAACCCCAGCTCGCTCTTGCTCCGCTGCGTGAACTTGAACGGCATCACCCGCGTGCCGCA
Source organism: Dehalococcoidales bacterium (assembly GCA_016926115.1). The sequence goes on from JAFGPF010000080.1 coordinate 16,333, forward strand.
AGCCTTCCGCAGGAAAGAGGCCACCGGCTCCCCTACCCCCGTGGCGTCGACGACAATCTTTCGACACCGCCATACCTTCGTGACGATGTCCGCCAGTCGCGCGTACAGCCCGCTGTGCTTGACTCCCGTCCAGCGGTAGTGCTCGACGATTCTGACGACCGGCTCCCGGACGATTTCGTCCACCGACGAGTAGTCGAGTTCGCCGATGGTTACCACTGTGGAGTCGTGTCTCGACCTTCCCGATAGTACGCCGTCTGTTTCCTCCGCTTCACCTGCGAGGTCGATTCCCGCCACGTAGACCTTGCCCGACTCCGCGTGTCTCTGGCGGGCGTGTTCTCCCTGCAGCTGCGCCCGCTGCTGCACGTCGAGGAAGCCGCCCCCGCCCCTTATCGGCAGCAGCCGGTACTGCGTCAGGAACAGCGGGTGGTTCTCCCCGAGCCTTTCCCGTTCTTTCTCCACGTAGGCTTTATATTCCGGGACGTACTTCGCCACCTCCTCCCAGTCGTAGCGGAAGTGCCGCTTCACCCCGTCCCTGCGCTCCAGTTCCAGGTTCGCCTGCTTGACCTCTTCCAGCAGCGTGCTGTCGTCCCAGGTTGTTCCATAATGAACGGTCGTGCAATTGGTCGTCGACCCCATCGGCTTGAAGTCCTTGGAGTATTTTTCTTTGCCGACGTCCTGCGCTTCGTC
>JAFGPF010000081.1 GCA_016926115.1 Dehalococcoidales bacterium
CGAAGCTGACTTAACATATAACGAAAAACGAATAATTGAAGCTGATTAGCTACGGAAAAACCCTAAAAATAAAAAACACGAATAACGAATCAAAAATAGCCGCCCCGGTAGAAAATATAATTATTAAGGTGTGAGGCGATTAATCTCTCTTGACCGTACGGCTATAACACGTTAAACTTAAATCAGGAGAACTATCATGCCCATATATGAGTATGTTTGTCAGGAATGCAACACCAAGTTCGAATTACTGCGCCCTCTGAGTAAAGCCGAACAGACGGCGGAATGCCCCAAGTGCCACAAGCCCGCCCGGCGCAAGATGTCCACCTTCGCCGCGTACAGCGCCAACCCCGGCGGCGTCCCCAAGACCATACCCGGCACGGGCGGCGGTTCCTGCTCCAGCTGTACCTCCGGCAACTGCAGTACCTGCGCTTCGTAATACAAGGAAACACATAATCGATGCCCGTCTCCAGACGGACCGGCATCGCCAACCTGCCCCTGCACGGCGGCAAGGACGGCATCCCCTACCCGGTAGACCGGCAGACCTGCGACCAGAGCATCGAGCTGCTTCCCAGAGGCTCAACCACCTGCGGCTGGGATAAAAGTCACATACAGCCCCCCTCAATTACCCTACAATCCAGTTAGATACACATGAATGCGTACTTTCTGCGGGCGGGGGGTTGTTAACGTGAAAAAGAGGATTATCATCGGTCTGGTGGTCACCGCACTCATAATAGGTACGCTGGCACTGGGAGCGTGCGGCGGAAAAGTCCAGGAACTGGGGGGTGTCGAAGTGAGAGAATACAAGGGCGAAAACCTTTCCTCGATTAACGATTTCAGAGAGAACTCCATCAAGGGCGTCCAGAACGTCGATATCGATAACTACCGGCTGGAAGTCACCGGACTTGCCGTCAAACCGGCCAGCTACACCTACGACGAAGTAATCGACGACTTCGACAACTACAAGAAGGTCGTGAGCCTGCACTGCGTAGAAGGGTGGGATGTCAATATCCTCTGGGAAGGCGTGCTGGTCAGGGACATACTGGCAAAAGCGGAGCCCCTGCCGGAAGCCAACACGGTCATCTTCCACGCCCACGACGGCTATACCACCTCCTTCCCGCTGGAATATATCATGGACAACGACATCATCATGGCCCATAAGATGAACGATGTCACCATCCCGCCGGAGAGGGGTTTCCCCTTCGAGCTCGTTGCCGAGAGCAAATGGGGATATAAATGGATAAAGTGGATAACCAAAATCGAACTCTCCGACGATAAAGATTACCAGGGTTTCTGGGAAAGCCGCGGCTACTCCGATGAAGGTGACCTCGATAAGAGCTTCTTCGACTAGGCAATATCACCTTTGACACTCCAGCCTGAAAGCTGTTAATCTTTAACGGTAATAGCTCGCAGGCAGGTGGCAGTCATCAGTTCCGTAAAATCAGCAAATAAAGGCGCTTTCCGCTGGATATACGTCGTCCTGCCGGTATCTTTTTTTATCGTTGCCGTAATCCTGACCGCTGTTTTCTACGCCATGCTGCCGGACGAGGTCGCTTACCGCTTCTCCGGCGGAGAACCCACCCACGTGGCAGGTCGCGGCGGGGTTATCGCCTGGATAATCGGGCTGCAGTTCGTCTTCGCCCTGATTTCGTTCGCCATAACCTACATCGTGACGGGCGCCAGCCGGCGGCTGGAGGTAGAGGAGACGGAGTTAAGCAGGACGTTGTTCACCGTCATGGGAAATCTGATGGCGCTGCCGCAGATTATCCTCCTCTTTGCAATGCTGGATATTTTTCTATACAATGCATATCAAATAAAGCTGATACCCATCTGGGTGTTCGCTGTTGTTGTCCTGGCGCTGGGCGGCTTCGCCCTGGGATTTTATTTTGTCCGGGCTATCCGTCAGACCCGCCGCCAGCAGACTAATTCTCTCGGGGAGTAATACTGATGACAGAAATCAAACCGGGCAAAGTCACCATGGAAAAGCTCGTCTCGCTGTGCCAGCGGCGCGGCTTTATCTTCCCTTCGAGCGATATCTACGGGGGGCTGTCCGGCTGCTGGGACTACGGTCCCATCGGCACCGAACTGAAACGCAACGTGAAAGAAGCCTGGTGGCGCGCCAACGTGCAGGAACGCGACGACATGGTGGGACTGGATACCAGCATACTGATGAACTCCAAAGTCTGGGAAGCCAGCGGACACGTAACGAGTTTTTCCGACCCCCTGGTGGAGTGTAAGAACTGCCACCTGAGGTGGAAGGCGGATGAACTCACCGCAGATAAGTGCCCTTCCTGTGGCGGAGAACTTACCGAGGAACGCATGTTCAATACCATGTTCAAGACCTTCATCGGTCCGGTGGAGGAAGAAGCCGCGGTCGTTTACCTCCGCCCCGAGACCGCCCAGGGCATGTTCGTCAATTTCCAGAACGCCCTCAATACCAGCCGCAAGCGGCTGCCCTTCGGCATCGCCCAGATAGGCAAGGCGTTCCGCAACGAGATTACCACCGGCAATTTCATCTTCCGCAGTCGCGAGTTCGAAATTATGGAGTTCGAGTACTTCGTCAAGCCGGGCACGGATGATAAATGGTTCGATTACTGGGTGGAAGAACGATTCAACTGGTACGTAAAACTCGGTATCAGGAAAGAACATCTCAAACTGAATCCACACCCCAAAGAGAAGCTGGCGCACTATGCCCGAAGCTGCACGGATATTAACTATCTTTTCCCGCACGGCTGGTCGGAGCTCGAAGGCATCGCCAACCGCACGGACTTCGACCTCAAGCAGCACGCCGACGCCAGCGGTAAGTCCATGGAGTATTTCGATAACGAGACGAACGAGCACTACGTCTCTTATATCGTGGAGCCTTCGGTCGGTGTCGACCGTATTATCCTGGCTTTACTCTGCGACGCCTACGACGAGGAAATCGTCAACGACGAATTAAGGGTGCTGTTCCACTTCCACACCGACCTGGCGCCTATCAAGGTAGCCGTCCTCCCGCTGAGTCGCAAGGAAAACCTCTCGGCGGTGGCTAAAGAGGTATACGCCGACCTGCGTCCCTGCTTCGTGACGCACTACGACGATACCCAGGCAATCGGCCGCCGCTACCGCCGTCAGGACGAACTGGGCACGCCCTACTGTGTAACCGTGGACTTTCAGTCGCTGGAAGACAGGATGGCCACCATCCGCGAGCGTGACACCATGAACCAGATACGCGTGCCCATCGCCGCGCTGCGTGATACCCTGTCCGCCAAGCTCGCCGGCGAAGACCTCTTCGTCCTGCCCGAGGGCGGGGTGATATGGAAGGAAGAAAAGAAAAAAGCTTAAGCGTCTTTACCTACGATGAAACCGGGGTGTTCAAGAGGGGCGAAGCCCCTCTTCCATATTCCTCCCCCTCTCCTGCGGGACGCCTTGCCAGGAGAGGGGGACACAGGGGGTGAGGTTCATTAATCAAAAATACAAAGCCGTTATCTTCGACCTCTTCGGGACATTGATTGAGAATTTCTCCCGCAGCGAGTATGCCGCCGTCTTCAGAGAGATGGCCGAAGTCCTCTCCGTCCCCGCCGATGAGTTCCTCAAAGATTGGGCGGCTGCCTTCGACCAGCGGGCGACCGGGGTCTTTGCCACCACCGCCGACACTATCAAAAATATTGCGGTCAGATTTAACACCGATGTGACCGACGAACAGATAGAACACGCCTCCCGCATCAGGACGGACTATACCCGGCGCTCGATTATCCCGCGGGAAAGCGCCATCGAAGTCCTCGAACACCTGAAAGAGTCCGAATTCAAGACGGCGCTTATCAGCGACTGTACCTGCGAGATACCCGGCGTCTGGGACAGTACACCCCTGGCGCCGTACTTCGATGTCGCCGTTTTCTCATGCGTGGTCCACATAAAAAAGCCCGACCCCCGTATTTATCACACAGCCACGGAACAGATGGGAGTTAACCCGCAGGACTGTCTCTATATCGGCGACGGCAGCAGCCACGAACTGACCGGCGCGCGGGCGGTCGGCATGCACCCCATCCTGATACGCGACCCCGGCGAGTCCGACGACACCCACTTCATCGACCGCGAAGAAACGTGGGACGGCCCGCAAATTACGTCGTTGAAGGAAGTCTTCGACTTGTTATTAAAGTAACACCCCCCCATCAGGGCATGCTCATACGCCTATTTCCAGCGACAACATCAGCACCGCCACCAGGTTGTTGAACACGTGCATTATCATGGGAGTCCATATCGACCCCGTCTTGTATCTCATGACGCCGAATATCAGACCCAGAACGAATATCGAGGCTATTTCGAAGAGGCCATACTGCAGGTGAAATCCCGCCCAGACCAGCGCCGTGATGAATATCGTGCCGGCAACGCCGAGTTTCGACCGACTGAAGCCCTCGAACAGGAAGCCGCGAAACAGTACCTCCTCGAAGAAAGGTCCCAGAAAGACAACCGCTATCCAGAACAGCGCCGGCCAGACACTGGTAGCGTACGCCTCCACCATAATATCCGGCTCGGCAGGCCTTTGCAGAACCGCATTAACCACGACGGAAAGTATGAGATAAGCCACGGATATCGCCAGCGCCGCCAGTACTGCACGGGTACTTATCGACCTGAATCCCAGGTAACCGGCAATCGTGACGTTCCGGCGGACCTTAATCATGATAAAAATAAGCAGGACGCAGATAATCGAGGATGCCGCTATCGAAACTGAAAGCAGCAGCCCCAGGTCGATAATCTCCATCCACTCCGAGAAATCGAACTCGGTAAGTGCCGGCTCTATCTCGGTAACAAGCCTGGTAACGACGAAGATAACCGCGATTACCACCTGGATAACGAAGCTGGTGAACATGACCAGCATGCCCCAGCCAGCCGTCGCCCAGAAGCCCCATGCCGGTTTCTCTACAGTTGTTTCTATAATCTCGGAATTCACATTCATCTAGCTGACCCGTTATAGCGCCATGATATACAAACATTCGCGGGAAAGCAAACGACGTACCGTGTTGATGTAAGAATTGCGGGCGGGTATAATTGAAAAGTGAAAATCATCCACTTCGCCGATTTACACCTCGGCGTGGAGAATTACGGGAAAGTAGACCCCGAGACAGGATTCTCTTCGCGCCTGAAAGATTTCCTCGCAGCCCTGGACGAGCTAGTCAATTATTCACTTGAAAACAAGGCCGACCTGGTGCTTTTCTGTGGCGACGCGTATAAGACCCGCGAGCCCAGCCAGACCCAGCAGCGGGAATTCGCCAGGCGCATCAATAAACTGGCCTCCAGTAATGTTCCGGTATTTCTGCTGGCGGGAAACCATGATATGCCCAATGCCAGCTGGCGCGCCACCACCACCGAAATTTTCGATACGCTGGCGGTGAAGAATATCTACGTATCGTCCAGCAAGCCTGCCACCTACAATATCCCCACGGCAAGCGGCAAGATACAGGTGGTCGCCGTGCCCTGGTTGAGGCGTAGCACCTTGCTGAATCGCGAGGACTATAAAAACCTCACCCTGGAACAGGTCAACGGGAAGATGCAGGAAGCCCTGACGCGGGTCATCTCGGAAAAAGCCGCCGCCCTCGACCCGTCCCTGCCCGCCGTGCTCGCCGCCCATCTCTGGGTTACCGGCGCGAAGGTGGGCTCGGAGAGTATGATGACCATCGGGCAGGAGCCCGCCGTCCTACTTAGCAACATCGCCCTGCCGGCTTTCGATTATGTAGCGCTGGGGCATATCCACAAGCGCCAGGTACTCCGGGAAAGTCCACCGGTAGTGTACTCCGGCAGCCTGGAACGTGTAGACTTCGGGGAGGAAAACGACGACAAAGGGTTCTACGCGGTGGATATCGAGTCGGACCCAACGACTGGTAAAAGGCAGGTCTCTTACGACTTTCATCCCGTCAACGCCCGTCGTTTTTTAACCATAGATGTCGCCCCCGAAGCCGACGACCTCGACCCTACCGCCACCGTGGTAAAAGCTATCAACCAGCAGACAACCGGCGTCCGGGACGCCGTGGTGCGCCTGAAAATCAACCTGCCGTCGTCGTTGGAAGGACAGCTACGCAACAATGAAATCAACGATGCCCTCAAGGAAGCCCACTACGCCACCGTCGCCCGTGAAGTCCAGCGCGAGACCCGCCTGAGACTGGGCGATACTGCCAGCGAGGAAATCAAACCGATCGCCGCCTTGAAAGCCTGGCTGGACACGCAGCAGATTTCACCGGAAAGGCGTACGCTCCTGCTGGAATACGGGGAGAAGCTGATAGAGGGTGAAGGCATAGAGAAATAATACCCAGAAAGGGTTTTCGCATGTCAAAGGTTCATATTATTACAATATTGATTGTTGCATGTTTGCTACTCCCATGTGCATGCTCGCGGGAACCAGCTCCGGCAGATGCACCCGAGCCTTCGTCGGTAAGTTCTCCCGAATCGTCAGCGACACCGGAAATTGATATCAATGAACCGGATTTAACTCCGAGTCCCGAGTTTGAGCCGATTCCCGAACCTGAGTCGTCACCAGAAACAATGCCGGTTGCCGAACCCGAACCGCAGCCGGCGCTAGAAGGAGATAAAGGGCGGGTAATGCTGAATAAACTCAATCTGCACTCCGATAAAATCATCGTTATAAAGATTGTTGATGATTTCCTCGTTGGCGTCGGCACCACTGCGCCAGTAGGGTGTATTTCTTCTGACTTTCTCCATGAATTACGCTATAACGGGGTCAATTACTTCCTGCCGTTTACATCATGGGGAATGATTGAGAGAAAGCCCGGCGAATACAAAGCCCAACCCTGTCCCGGCGTTGAGTGCATCGCCTGGCTCGGAGAAAGCGGGGCAGTTCTAAACGGCCATTGCTTCGTCTTTTTACTGGATGAATGGTGGAGCGTCCCCACGTTTGCTCACGACTGTCCTTTCGAAGAGCAAAAAGAGATGCTGGAAAACTTTATAAGAAATACCGTGGCACGTTTTCCTGAAATCCGAATATGGACCCTCAACGAGCCGGTTGCCCAGAACTGTCTGGGATGGTCCAGAGAGCAGATATATGACGTTTTCATAGCCGCTTCCGGGTGGGTTCACGAGGTTAACCCACAGGCTAAAGTGATGGTAAATTTAATACCGATTGAGTGCAACTGGGGTGGACTTGACTACGTGCCGTCTCAGGTAGCCGATGACCTGTTTGAAAGTGGACTGGAAGCAGACATTATCGGCATTGAGTTATATTACTGGTGGGCGCCGGATGAGCAGCGTGACGAGAACGGCTACCCTTCGCTGGACTGGGTCAGGAGCATAGTGGATATTTTTAGAAAACACGATTTGCCGATAATATTCTCGGAAGTAGGCGCTCCTGGAATAATGGAGGAAAGAGACCAGTACGAACAGCAAGCAGACTGGATGGAGGCGTTTTTCCGGTTCTGCCACGACGATGAAGACATCATCGGGGCAACCTGGTACTTCACAATTGATGATACTTTCATGCCTTATGCGGGGCTGGCAAACGACAATTATACTTTAAGGCCATGCGGCGAACGCCTGCTGGAGATAGCCGAAACGTTCAATCCGTCTCAGGAATACACTCTTGAAGAAAAAGAATATCTGGACCTGGAACCGGGCGAATATGACCTGATAATAAATGCGGAGTTGCCTCAGATACGCGAGATATACCGTGTTAATGTGGTCCGGGGGGAGTCGGTCAGCCCTTATTAGCCTGTCGGTTCTTCTTGATAATGGTCCTTGGCATCGTAGATGAAGAATGCCGTGATAATCGCCACTATGGTAACACCGATTGATGCCCACGTGAACATCGTCTGAAAGCCGAACCTTTCCAGTAGATAGCCTCCGGGTAGTACGAAGATTGCTCCGGTATACTGCATAGTGGAGTAGTAAATGCCGAATATCTTTGAGCGGTGCCTGGCAGGAGCCTGGGTCATGATAAATACCTCGGTCACGGGCATACGTATAGCCATAATCAGACCGTGGAAAAACAGCACGGCGTAGAGGCTGGGCCCCAGCTCGACAAGTTTGAATGCATAAATTACTACCCCGGATATAATACCCGTGGCGATGATTACCTTGATACTGCCTATTTTATCGGAAATATAGCCGCCGACCGGGCCCGCCCATAACCCCGAGGAAAACACGACCGACATCAACCCGCCGGCTAGCG
>JAFGPF010000082.1 GCA_016926115.1 Dehalococcoidales bacterium
ATCAGGCAGACCGGCGCGCCGGTGGTATATCCGTTGCTGACTCCCGCCAGCACTTCCACCCGGTCTTCCTCCCGCCGGGGGGTCGATGCGGCGCTGCTGCCCGCCTTCCGCCTGTCTATATCTTTTTGAATATCCGCGGCGTCAAGGGGCAGACCGGCGGGACAGCCGTCGATGACGACGCCCACGCATTTCCCGTGGCTTTCACCAAAGCTGGTTATCGTGAACATCTTGCCTGTGCTATTTTGCATCTATCTCCACCTTTGCGCCTGCACCCTTTATCACTTCCCAGAAATCCGGGAATGTCTTACCGACACATTCGGCGCCTTCTATGATAACGCCGCCGAGAGCAGCCCCGACTACACCGAAAGCCATGGCTATACGGTGGTCGCCGTAACTGTCCACGGTAACGGGCTCCCCCTCTTCCTCCGCCTCCTCCTTGGCTTTTTCTTCGCCTTCCTTGGCTTCTTCCTCCTCTTCCTCCTGCTCGGTTTTCGGCTTCGGCGTCTTCAGGCCAATAATCGATAGGCTGTCCCTGTCTTCAGTAACGGTTACGCCCAATTTGGTCAGCCCCTCCCTGACGGCGGTAACCCGGTTAGACTCTTTGATACGCGCCCGTTCGATGCCGATAAACACGCTGGTGCCCTCGGCAAAGGCGGCAAGCACCGCCATGGTGGGCAGGAGGTCTATACAATCGGAAAGGTCGGCATGTACCGCCCGCAGGGTACCCTCATTACTTACGGTAACGGAGTTCCCAGCTACCCTGACCATCGCTCCCATACTCCGCAGGTAGTCCAGCATCACGCGGTCGCCCTGAAGACTCGCCGTGCTTAAATTATCCACTTTTAATTCCCCGGCAACCGCCCCTAGCGCCAGCAGATATGAAGCCGAAGACCAGTCGCCCTCGATTTTCATCCGGGTGGGTTTGTACGCCTGGCGGCGGATGACGAACCTGTCCCACTCGCTCTTAATGTTAATCCCGAACTTCCGCAGGCACCAGAGGGTCATCAGGACGTAAGGTTTGGACGTCAGGGGTGTCGTCATCCTGATACTCACTTCCTGCTTGGCAAATGGAGCAACCAGGAGCAGTGCGGATATAAATTGCGAGCTGATATTACCCGGCAGTTCCGTCACGCCTCCCTTCAGCGTACCACCCTCGACGGTTACCGGAGGCGTCGTTTTACCTTCCGTGGAACCTTTGATACCCAGCTTCTGCAAAGCCTCGATGAGAGACCTCATCGGCCTCTTGGAGAGTGAGGGCCCGCCGGTAATCTTGTGCTTGCCGGGAATAAGGGAACAGACCGCCGTGATAAATCTCATCGTAGTCGCCGATTCACCACAGTACAGGTCCTCGGTGGGCACGCGGAGTTTGCCGCCGTTAATCACCCAGGTATCGTCCGATTTCTGTATTTCCACACCCAGCGTGCCGAGGACATCGGCGGCAGAGGCAGTATCATCACTGACCAGCGGATTGACTATCTCGCTCTTTCCACGGCTCAGGGCGGCGCATACCAGCGCCCGGATAGTCATGCTCTTGGACGAAGGGACTTTAGCTTCTCCCTTGATTTCGCTTTTTTTAATGCTTACTTTCATTTTCTTTCAGTTTCTCTATAATTCTCTCCGCCACCGTGACGGTGTTCAATCTCGACGTGTTTATTATTATATCCGCCGACCGCTTATAATACGGTTCACGGAACTTCATCAGCTCCTCAATTTGCCGCGTCCGGTCCGTCACGGCGAGCAGGGGCCTCTCGTCCGTGTCAGCCGACGTACGTTTTAATATTACCTGTGGCGATGCCGTCAGGCAAACGATTTCGCTCACCTTCCTGAGACGGTCGATATTTATTTTATTAAGAACCGCACCGCCACCGCAAGCTATTACGGCGTTCTTTCTGGCGGCGACTTCTCCGATGACGGTAATTTCAAGCTCACGGAAGGCTATCTCGCCGTCCTGCCGGAATATCTCGGGTATGGACCTGCCGGCTTTCTCTACAATTATAGCATCCGTCTCAACGAACTCTTTACCCGTTTTTTCCGCCAGGAGCTTGCCCACCGTGGTTTTGCCCGTCCCCATGAAGCCTATCAGGGCAATGTTAGTCTTCACGGCTCTCCAGCATTTTCAACGCTTCCTTCTTCATCAGGCCGACGGGCGCCTCCTGCCCGGTCCACTTCTCGAAAGCCAGCGCCCCCTGCCAGACGAGCATCTCTATGCCGCTTATCGTCCTGGAACCGGCGGCTTTTGCCTCGGTAAGCAGTCGGGTATCGATTGGATTGTATACAACATCGAAAACAACCAGGCCTTTCTTAAGTAACTTCGCGGGCACGGTCGATTTATCGCTGTGCGGACTCATCCCCACGCTGGTGGCGTTGACGAGTATATCCGCCTCCTGCATGGCTTCAGCCAGGCATTCGTCGAGGAGTTCCAGCACGCGTACCGGCTTGCCGAAGTCCTCGTTGATAAGCCCGGCGATAGCCTCTGCCCAGTCGAGTTCCTCCCGCCGATTTAATATCGTGAGATTGACGTCCCTCTCCGCGAGGATATAGGCCACCGCCCGGGCGGCGCCTCCGGCGCCGAGGACGACGACGTTCCTGCCATCCGGCTCGACGCCGCCGTCGAGCAAAGCCCGGAGAAATCCGGCGGCGTCGGTGTTATAACCGCGCAGTTCGCCGTCCGTATTCACTACGGTATTCACCGCGCCTACCTTCTCGGCAATGGGGTCGAGTCCGTCCAACAGGGGAATCACCGTTACCTTATGCGGTATGGTGACGTTGAAACCGCACACGTTCAGGGCGCGCAGGCCGTCGACCGCCGCCTGCAGCTGCTCCGGGGCGACACGGAAAGGCAGATAAATGTAGTCCAGTCCCAGCTTTTTATAAGCGGTATTATGCATCACCGGCGACATAGTATGCTCGACGGGGTCGCCAATTAACGCGCATATTTTTGTTTTGCCGGTTATTTCTTTTTCAGCCATTCTCCAGAATCTCGTAGAGCTTTCTTAATTCCCCCACCGTCAACTGCCCGTCCGCGGACTCGCGCCCCGCTTCAATCGAGGCATAGGCAAAATACCCGCCGACCAGCGGGCAAAGCACGCGGGATATCTGCCCCTTTTCCCCCATGGTGAAGGAGATTATTTTGTCCTCCGGGTACTCGCTAATAAGCTGTAAGACAGCCAGGTTATCCGCGAAAGCCCGCGCGGTGGTCACCACCTTGCAGATATCAGCCCTAGCGTCTCGCTGCTTGCCGACAATCTCCTTCATTTCTTCCAGAGACGGCGTATCTTTCAAATTATGATAAGAAAGCAGGCACTCCGCTTTACCCTTTATCCTGCCGATTACCGATTCCACCTGCTGCGTACCCAACTCTATATCAACGATTGACGACCCCAGTTCCACTGCATCGAGAAGCGCCTGAACCCTATCCGGTTCACTCCCCTGCCAGCTTCCACCTTCCTCGGCGCGTCGATTGCACGCAATCCAGGGCTTGCCCAGCTTTTCCGCAACCACCCGCCAGCCCCCACCGATGAGATCGATGCGCACCTCGTACATGTCGACCTGCGACTCGACACTTTTTATCGCATCGAGGTCTTCATTGACGATGGCGGCGCATATTGTGGGTCTATCCCCAGCCAACCAGCACCTCCTCCACCAGTTCCGGGTCGACCTCGTCGCTGATAAAGGCATCGCCTATCGATTTCAGCAGCACGAACCTTATCCTGTCCTGTAATACCTTCTTGTCATGCTGCATTGCCTGCCAGACTGCTTCTTTATCCATATCCGGCATTTGCGTGGGCAGTCCGGCTCTCTCTATAATCTGCTCCAGCTTGACGATTTCACCCCCATCGAGTACCTCCATCCGACTGGATATCTTTGCGGCCGCCATCATCCCGATTGCCACCGCCTGCCCGTGTTTGATTTCATAGTTGGAAACGGCTTCAATAGCATGACCGATGGTATGACCATAGTTCAGGATACCCCTCAACCCCTCCTCTTTTTCATCCTTCTCCACGATATCGGCTTTAATTCTGGCGGTCTCCAGCACCAGGGTCTCCATTACCGAAGGGTGACATTCCAAGGCTTTATCTATATTTATGTCCAGGAAGTCGAAAAATCTCCGGTTCCTGATGACGGCGCTCTTGACGACCTCGGCGAGTCCGTTGGTAATCTCTTCTTCGGGTAGCGTAGCCAGTGTATCGATATCCGCCACGACCATTCTAGGTTGATAAAACGTGCCGATGATGTTTTTCAGTTTACCGTGGTCGACCGCCGTCTTCCCGCCGATGCTGCTATCCACCTGCGCCAAGAGGGTCGTCGGAACCTGTACCAGCGGCACGCCGCGCATGTACGTTGCCGCCACGAATCCCGCCAGGTCGCCGATTACCCCACCCCCCAGAGCCAGGACGGGGGTATTCCTCTCCGTATATGCGTCGGTAAGGTCGTCATAAAGCCTGGCGGCGGTTTCCAGGGACTTCTGCTCCTCCCCGGCGGGTACCTCCAGGATGGTCACCTCGAACTCGGCGTTAGCCAGACCCCGTTCCAGGTCATCCGCGTACAATTCTCCCACGTTGGTATCGGTGATGATTACCGCCTTGCCGGAAAACTCGCGCTCCTTCAGCCACAACCCCACCCGGGGCAGCAGTCCGCTACCGACGCGTACATCATAGCTGGATATACCGAGTTCTACTTTTAGTTTTTTCATTTATGTCATTTTACCTCTATGTACCACAGCATGCAATAACAGCGGAGCGTGAAAAACGGAAAAAATTAACCGATTTTTCCTATATATATTTACTACAGGCTGATTTATTCGTAGATTCGCCTGTAAAAATGTTGACATATAGTACCGTTTTGTGATAAATTTATTATTTAGTGCTCAGAATTCAGTTGAGTAGTTAGATTGAGCTAAAACACCTTGGTCTATCACTCAGCAAGAATTCGTAATGGATGGGCTACGGCTCATCCATTGTAATTGTATAGGGGACGGAAAAAAGACAATGCCAACGATAAATCAACTGGTTCGCAAAGGACGTAAAAAATCGACTAAAAAGGACAAGACGCCGGCACTCGGCTATACCTACAATGCCCTGAAAAACAGGGTAACAATGGGTAAGAGCTGCCCGCAAAAGCGCGGCGTCTGCGTACAGGTAAAGACCACCACCCCCAAGAAGCCCAACTCCGCCCTGCGCAAGATAGCCAGGGTAAGGCTGACCAACCACATGGAAGTCACCGCTTATATCCCGGGTGAAGGACACGAACTGCAGGAGCACTCCGTGGTCCTTATCAGGGGCGGCAGAGTCAAAGACCTGCCTGGCGTCCGGTACCACATCGTCCGGGGGGCGCTGGACACCACCGGCGTCGCCGACCGCAAGCAGGGACGCAGCAAATACGGAGCCAAGCGAGCCAAAAAAACCGAAATTACTTAGTCCGAGGGAATATAAATGCCGAGAAGAGCCAGAGCAGAAAAAAGAGAAGTTACACCTGACCCCAGATACCGGAGCACCACCGTGTCCCAGTTGATAGCAAAGGTCATGCAGCGCGGTAAAAAGAGGACAGCCGAGCATATCGTTTACGGCGCCCTCGATAAACTGGGGCAGCAGGTCTCCAAAGACCCGGTGGCAGCGCTGGAGCAGGCGGTGAGGAACGCCACGCCGCTCCTGCAGGTCAAACCCAGGCGCGTCGGCGGCGCCACCTACCAGGTGCCGGTGGAAGTCCAGCCCGACCGCGGACTTTTCCTGGCGCTGACGTGGCTGGTGACCTCCGCCCGTGCCCGCAAGGGCAAGGAAATGATGGAGAAACTTGCCGAAGAACTCTCAGACGCGTTCCAGGGACAGGGAACGACGATTAAAAAACGCGAAGACACACATAGAATGGCAGAAGCCAACCGGGCTTTTGCTCACTATAGATGGTAAGGGGAG
>JAFGPF010000008.1 GCA_016926115.1 Dehalococcoidales bacterium
ATACCCTGGAAACCCGCCACGATGACGATATTCCCTTTTTCCAGTTCTTTAGTCACGCGCCCGGGGTCGATATCCGTAATCCTGGCTTTGCTGAAGGCGGCGTCCGTCCGGATACCCGCCTGCGCGCCGCTCAAGCTGATGGCGGGATACCCCATGTCGTGCAGCGCCATCGCCAGCAGGGTGCTGGAAACGACCTCTCCGGTGGATAGCAGCACGTCCAGCTCCCGCATGTGGGGAGATTCCGCGACCTGATAGGCAAGCCTGACAAGGTCGTCGGTGGTATCGCCCATGGCGGAAACGACCACCACCACGTCGTTGCCGGCTTCTTTTGTCCTGACGATGCGCCGGGCGACGTTCTTTATCTTCTCCGCGTCCGCCACCGAGCTGCCGCCGTATTTCTGCACGATTAATGCCATATGCTATATGTCCTCAATTGCGCAATTACGCATTTGTCCCTTTAAGCAGCCTCCCCATGATTTTATACCCTTCTTCGATGAAAACGCCAGTTTTAGCCGCTTCCGACTCGGTGAACCGCTCCGCGCCGTTTGCCTCTATGCCCTTACCCCAGATTAAAAACGGCACCGGGTCGGCGCTATGGGTGCGCAGCTCTACCGGGGTGGGGTGGTCCGGCATGACCAGCGCCCACAGGTCCTTGCCCCGCCTCTCCAGCAGCCGCCCCACGACCTCCGCATCTATCTTCTCGATAGCGGCAATCTTCTCGTCGATTAAGCCGCCGTGGGCGGCTTCGTCCGGCGCCTCGATATGCACCACCGCCAGGTCGTACTTGTTCAATGCCTCCAGCGCCCCGCTTATCTGGGCGGCGTTATCATTGTCCGGCCCGTCGGTGACGCCTTTGATGTCCAGCACCTCCATGCCCGCCATCTTAGCCAGGCCCTTTAATAAATCAACCCCGGATGTCAGGGCGGCGTTAAGGCCGTAGGCTTTATTAAACGAAGGCATCGCAGGAAGCTCCCCGCTTCCCCAGAAAAGCCAGATAGTGGTAACGGGCACATCGCCGCGGTCCCGGCGCGCCACGTTGATTCTATGGCTTCTCAACAGGTCTTCAGAGCGCGCCATGAGGTCGCGCAGGAGCTCTCCGCCCGCTCCTTTGGGCAGGTATTCTTCGACCGGCCGGCCGGGGATATCGTGGGGCGGGGTGCAGACGGCCTGCAGCGTATCCGGGTGCCCCTTTATCTTCAATATGTGCCGGTAGCTGACGCCGGGATAAAACATTATTTCTTCACTTCCTAATTCTTCATTAAGAGTGTCGATAATTTCTTTCGCCTCACCAGTGGGAATATGGCCGGCGCTGTAGTCCTTCATCCTGCCGTCTTCGATATTCACCAGGTTGCAGCGGAAGACCGCCTCCCCTTTGCCGATGTCGATGCCCATGCTCTTCGCCTCGATGGAGGCGCGGCCCCGGTAATACACGGCGGGGTCGTAGCCCAGCACGGACATGCAGGCGCAGGCGCTGCTCGGCTCCATCCCCGGCGGCACGGTGCGTACCATCCCCGCCAGACCCCCGGTTGCCATTTCATCCAGGTTGGGGGTGCGGGCAAGCTCTAAACACGTCTTGTTACCCCGCTCCGGCAGGGGCAGTCCCGCAGCTCCGTCGATTATCAGTACGATATATTTCATCTCTATTTCACTTCTCCGGTTTACAACGGAGTCTCAATACGCCTATAATAATGTTGGCGGGGCGTAGCGCAGCCTGGTAGCGCGCCGCGTTCGGGACGCGGAGGTCCCCGGTTCAAACCCGGGCGCCCCGACCATCTTAATCCACCTCCCTTTTCGCCTCCTCCCAGAGGGCGTCCTTTTCCTCGAAGGAAAGCTCCGAGAAATTCAGTCCCCGCTCGCGGCAGAGTTCCTCCATGTAGGTAAAACGCCTGCAAAATTTACGGTTCGCCTCCCGCAATGCCATCTCGGCATCGATTCCTTCCCAGCGGGCGACGTTTACCAGCGTGAACAGCAGGTCGCCGAACTCCTTTTCCTTTTCCTCCTTTGTGTCCGTGTCCTTGATTTCCCCGACCTCCTCCGCCAGCTTATCGATGACCCCCTCGATGTCCTCCCACTCGAAGCCGACTCTTACCGCCCGGCGCGATATCTCGTATGCCCGGGCGAGCGCCGGCATGTCCTTCGGCACGCCCTCCAGCACGGACGCCCCTTCTTCCCTCTCCCCCTTCTTTTGTTCCTCCCAGATGTGGGTTACTTCCTCGGCGCTGGCCGCTTTTTCCGTCCCGAATACGTGCGGGTGACGCCTCACTATCTTGGTCGCGATTCCCCTGATAACGTCCCTTATCTCGAACTCGCCCCCGTCCCTGCCTATCTGCGCGTGGAGCATAATCTGCAGCAGCAGGTCGCCCAGTTCCTCGCAGAGCTTGTCCGGGTCTCCGCCGTCGAGGGCTTCCAAAACCTCGTAGCACTCGGACAGCAGGTGAGAACGCAGCGACCGGTGCGTCTGCTCCCGGTCCCAGGGGCAGCCGTCCGGGGCGCGCAGCCGGGCGATTATCTCCACGAGCGAATCGAACTTACTCAAGTCCTGCGGTAAAGACGACGACTCTTCCATAACCCTGATTATACAGGCTGAATGCAGGTGGGGCAACATAACGAGGGAGAAAAGCAGGCTAGTCAGGCAGTGTCGAGTCCGTGAAGTCCCACTGGCCCCGCAGGAAATCGGCGGCGGACATGGCTTTTTTGCCTTCCAGTTGTACCCGGAGCACGCCGAGCACGCCTTCCCCCGTGCCGATGCCCGCCCGCTGACCGGGTAAAGCCACAACCTTACCCGCCCCCGGTGATTTCTCCCCGGGCAGGGCCTCCGCCTCGATTATCTTGAGCTGCCGGCCGCGCCAGCTTGTATAACCACCGGGCCAGGGGTAATACGCCCGCACTCGCCGCCAGATTTCCACCGCCGGGAGGTTCCAGTCGATTTCCCCCGCTTCCTTGTCAATCTGGCTGAAATACGTGGCTTCTTCCTCGTCCTGGGGGCGGGTCGTGATTTCGTTGCGCAGCCAGCCGGTCAGGGCTTCCAGGAGCAGGTTCGCCCCCACCAGCCCCAGCTTTTCCGTCAGCGAGCCGGTGTTGTCCCGCGGTGAAATCGGGACGGCGGCCCTGGTCAATATCGGCCCCGTGTCCAGCTTCTTCCTGACGAGCTGGATGCTGACGCCGGTGAACTCGTCCCCGGCCAATATCGCCGCCGCCACCGGTGAGGCGCCGCGGTGCCGCGGCAGCAGCGAGAAATGGACGTTGACGCACTGTCTGGGCGGAATGTCCAGGACCGCCTGCGTCAGTATCTGCCCGAAGGCGCATATCACGATTATATCCGGCTTCAGCGCTTCCAGCTGCTCCAGCGCCTCTGCCGACCGCAGACTTTCCGGCTGGAACACTGGTAATCCCCTCTGAATGGCTGTATTCTTTACCGGCGGGGGGGTCGGGGAGCG
Source organism: Dehalococcoidales bacterium (assembly GCA_016926115.1). Next base: position 3,438 of record JAFGPF010000008.1, read on the forward strand.
CCCCCGTCCCGCGGGCCTGTCCGGCTGGGTATACACCCCGACGACGTCGTAACCGCCGAGGATTAGGCGTTCCAGAGCCGGGACGGCGAACCCGGGAGAACCCATGAAAACAATGCGCATTTACGTCCTCCAGACCCCCGAATTTTAACAAAAAAAATATTTTACAACAACCCGGCGTTTTGGGCTGGCAACCCATGAAAACGGCAAGAAAACACAGTTTTAAAGAGTTATCAAGAGCCAAAATACGACAAAAACCGCTGGTTGCCGTCCCTAAAAAATTTGCCATGGGGGTGACGCCGGTTGTATGCTAGGTGGTGTTAATAATTTAATCATTTATTAACTTTCTGCTCCACAGAACCCGTCCAGAAGGGCGGTAAATCCAGACAAAAAACGAAGCATCGTAAAATCGTGTCTTAAAGCAGGATAGGGGGGTGTTTTTTGCCTGCGCCAGGAACCGATGCAGGCACGTAATCTATGGAAACGACCCGTAACCGCACACCTCAGGAAATATGGGAAGCCGCTCTGGGAGAGCTGCAGGTCCAGGTCAGCAAACCTAACTACCGGACCTGGTTCAGCAAGACCACCGGCTTGAGCTACCATGACAACCAGTTCGTTATCGGTGTCCCCAATACCTTCGCCGCTGAATACCTCGACAAAAACCAGCGTTCACTAATCGAAAAAGCGCTTTCGGGCCTAACCAGGAACGGGGTGCAGATAGCGTTCCAGGTGAACGGCAAGAACCATCATCGCGGCAACAGCTCCAGCCAACAGGCAATCCCCCCAACCCCCCCCTCCTATACCAGATTGAATCCCAACTACACCTTCGACAACTTCGTGGAAGGCAGCGGCAATCGACTGGCCAGAGCTGCCGCTTTATCCGTCACCCGTAACCCGGGCCACAGCTACAATCCGCTGTTCGTCTACGGCGGCGCCGGCCTGGGTAAGACTCACCTGCTGCACGCCATCGGGCAGGCAACGGCTGCCGGCAACATCAACGTCATCTGCACCAGCGCCGAGCAGTTCACCAACGAGTTCGTCGTCGCCCTGCGCGACAAGACCACCGAGGAGTTCCGCAACAAGTACCGCAGTATCGGCATGCTCCTCATCGACGATATCCACTTCATCGGCGGCAAGGAGCAGACCGAGGAGAGTTTCTTCCACACCTTCAACGAACTGCACAACACCAACCGGCAAATCGTCATCACCAGCGACTGTCCGCCCAGGTCCATGCCGCTGCTGGAAGAGCGCCTGCGCTCACGGTTCGAATGGGGCTTAACCGTCGATATCCAGCCGCCGGACTTCGAGACGCGCCTGGCGATACTACAGTCGAAAGTCCGGAACAACGGGGTGAACGTCGACCTGCGGGTCCTCGAGTTGATCGCCCGGGACACGCAACGGAATATCCGGGTTCTGGAAGGCTCGCTGAACCGGGTGGTCGCCTATGCTAAGCTGCTGGGCGAAGCCCCCACCTTGGAAATAGCCGAACGAGCCCTCGAGGACGTCGCCGCCAAGGAGTACCTCTCGGACGATATCACGCCCCGCTCGATTGTCGAAGCCGTGGCGGAATGTTTCCAGCTGTCCATGGATGAACTACTGGGACGCAGGAGGGACAAGGACACCACGCTGGCGCGCCGTCTGGCGATGTACCTGATGCGGCAGGAAACCAACTGCTCGCTGACGCAAATCGGCAAGGAACTCGGCAACCGCGACGCCGCCTCGGTGACAATCGCCTGCAAAAAAATAGTCGGCGATATCAGCGACAGTCCCTACATCAAGCGAAAGCTGCACGACATCCACAGCCAGCTGCACGCCAAAACAAACACAAAGAAAGCCGCCTGAAATACACGATATCTCGTTTCCCCGTTTATTTCCCATCATTCTCGAATAGTATGCTATTCTCACCATTGGTTCGTTTTATCCGTTTTTTCCGATTATTTTGTTTGAATATTGCGGGTATTTTGCGGTTATCTTTAACCTGTACCGAGCGTAAAACGACGATATCCAGTCACAAAGACGATGTTTCAATCATCCCCCTTATTATTGGTCATGTTATTAAAGAACATGATATCCATGTTATAGTATAATCTTACTAAGTTACTGTTCATCTTCAGGGTATATATTGTGATTGATAGGGTAGAGATAAGAGTAAGGTCCGGAGACGGCGGCAGTGGAGTGGTAGGGTTCAGGCGGGAGAGATTTGTGCCGTACGGCGGACCGGACGGTGGTGACGGTGGCAACGGCGGCGACGTTGTAATCAGAGCCGATGCGACCGTGGACAGCCTGCGTAACTATAGGCGAAACAGGCTATACCGTGCGGACAAAGGGGTGAACGGGAGCGGTAGCCGCAAGCACGGCAGGAACGGCGATAACCTGGTGCTTGTAGTGCCGGCTGGGACGGTCGTGACAACCGATTCGGAGGAAGGCGGGGACATGATACTCGCCGACCTTGAGAGAGCAGGAGAAGAGGTAGTGGTAGCGGTGGGGGGCAAAGGAGGCTGGGGAAACACGCATTTCACATCATCCATCAATCAGGCACCGCACATCGCCCAGAAGGGCGAACCGGGCGAAGAGAGAAACATCCGTCTGGAAATTAGGCTGATTGCGGACGTGGGAATAATCGGCTACCCCAACGCGGGGAAGTCGACGCTGCTGACGGCGGCTTCAGCGGCGAAGCCGAAGGTTGCGGACTATCCCTTCACTACGCTTGAGCCGGTGCTGGGCGTAGTGGAAATCGGGATGGAAACGTTCGTGATGGCGGAGATACCCGGTCTTATCGAAGGGGCGCACCGGGGACGTGGACTGGGGCATGAGTTCTTACGCCATGCCATGCGAACCCGGGTATACGTGCACGTGGTGGACGGAAGCGCGGAGTCGCCGGTAAAGGACATGCTTAGCGTCAACGAGGAGCTCGCCAGCTACGACGTATCGCTGGCAAGCAAGCCGCAGATAATTGCCGTCAACAAGATAGACCTGCCGGAAGTACAGGAACGGATGGCGGGCATTAAAAAGGAATTGTCCGGCGCCCGTGTAAAGGCTCATTATATCTCGGCGGCGACCGGTCAGGGTGTATCAGAGCTTATAGCGGAAACTCACAGGCTGCTGCGAACACAAACCGTGGTTGAAGATGTAAAGGAAAAACCGGTGAAAGTATTCAGGCCACAGCCGAGGCAGCCGGTAGTATCCGTAATTAAGACGGACGGCGAATATGTAATTAACGCGCCGGACCTGGAGAGGCTGTTCGCCGGGGTAGGTGCAACCGATGCCGACATACGCTGGCAGCTCAGCCACCAGTTGAAACGGATGGGGGCGAACAAGGTGCTGGAAAAGGCGGGTATAAAGCCCGGCGACCGGGTAAGGTGCGGAGAATTGACATGGGAGTGGTGACGCAATGAAGATCGGCGTGCTCGGCGGGACGTTCGACCCGGTGCAACGGGGGCATATTATGGTGGCGGAATCGGCGAGGGACAGCCTGTCTCTTGACTGCCTGCTCATGGTACCCGCGGGACAGCCGCCGTTCAAGGGCGGTGAACCCGTGACACCGGCGGAACACCGGCTGGCGATGCTGCGTCTGGCGGTCGCCGGAATGACAGGCGTCGAGGTGTCAACCGTCGAGATTGAACGACCGGGGCCGTCGTACACGGTCGATACCATCGCCGCCCTGCGGGAGAGGTACGGCGACCGCGACGAAATTTACTTTATAGTAGGCTGGGACAGCCTGGGACAGTTCCCCGGGTGGCGGGAGCCGGAACGCATCCTGGGCATGTGCAAGCTGGCGGCGGTACCGCGACCCGGCTGGGAGCGTCCGGACATGCGGAAAGTGGAGAAAAAGCTGCCCGGCATCTCGCAGCGGGTCGTATTACTGGATAAACCGCACGTGGATATCAGCGCCTCGGCTGTCAGGGAAATGGTGGCGGATGGTAAATCCATCGGAAGTCTCGTTCCCGGGTCCGTGGCGGAGTACATAAAAGAGCACAGTCTATACAAAAAACAGGGAGGTACAAGTTGAAAGCAATAGGAATCGTGGGGAGTCCCCGCAAGGGGGGCAATACGGAAATATTGACGGCGCACTGCCTCAAGGCAATCGCCGGGGAAGGGCTGGACACGGAACTGGTCAGTCTGGCGGGACTCGATATCAGGGGGTGCAACTCCTGCGGTTACTGCAACGACCATGAAGGCTGTTCCATAGAGGACGACCTGCAACCCGTCTACGCCAAGATGGTTAAGGCGGATGCCATCATCATCGCTTCCCCCGTGTATTACAGCTCCGCTACATCCCTGGTGAAGGGGTTCTTGGAGAGGGCCGCGTATATGTCGCGGGGTAAAGGCGTTTTCAAAGGAAAGGTGGGAGGTCCGCTGGTGGTCGCCCGGCGCGGCGGTCAGAACTTCACCTTTGCTGAATTGCTCTTCTGGTTCCATATCAACCAGATTATCAACCCCGGCTCCACGTACTGGAACATGGCGTTCGGGCGTGAGAAGGGCGAGGTCAGCCAGGACGAGGAAGGGCTGAATACCGCCTGGAACTTCGGCAAGAACCTGGCAAACCTGGCGAAGAAGCTGAAGGCGTGAGCGCGGCTGGTCATGCCCGCAATTTTTAAGCTATAATACGGCGGAGGTATCCCCTTGGCTGGCGAATCGGTAATCAGCGAAGAACTGCAAAATATGATGAACGTGGACTTCGGCCCCGAGGTCTACGAGATAGAAAAGGGCATGGTGAGGAAGTTCGCCGAGGCTATAGAAGACCCCAATCCCGCCTGGCGTGAGGTGGCTCCGCCCACCTTTGCCGCCGCCCTCGTGCCCACCGGACTCCTGCATAAACTTTTCAACGCCGATATACCGCTCAAGCGGCTCCTCAACGGCGCCAGCGAGCTTGAGTATATCAAGCCCATCAAGATAGGTGACGTCATTTCCGTGACCGGCAGGCTTACCCGCCTGCGCCAGGTGGAGGGCAAGGAGGGCGCCACGCTTTTCATGTTCACGGAGGTCGAGTACACCAACCAGGACGGTGAGGTGGCGGTGAAGGGGAAGAACACGTATATCAAGTACTAGCGGGAGAATAATGGCGGAACAGGTATATTACGAAGACATCGAGGCGGGCAGCGAACTGCCGGCATTGGTAAAGTATCCCACTACCATGCAGCTGGTAAAATACGCCGGCGCATCCGGTGATTATTATCAGATCCACTACGACAAGGACTTCGCCGTTGCTAACGGACTGCCCGGCGTTATCGTCCACGGCTGGCTGGCGCTTTCTTTCCTGGGTCAGATGGTGACGGACTGGCTCGGCGAGAAGGGCACGCTGGACAAACTTGCGGGCAGCTACCGGGGCATGAACCCCGTCCACGAGGACATTATCTGCAACGGCAAGGTGACCAGGAAATACGTCGAGGACGGGAAAAACCTGGCGCGACTTGAAATCTGGGCGGAAAATCCCCGGGGCGAAAAGACTGTCACCGGCTCGGCGGTGGTTACTCTGCCCTCGCGGGGTTAGCTAATCCCACGTACCCCCCTCTTCATATCTATTTGATTAACTCTTGACATTAACCCGGTTGAGATATAATATTCTAGCCTGTGATGAAAGACTTTGAGCTTATCGAGCACACCTCGGACATCGGCATAGAGGCGTACGGCGTTACGCTGACGGAGGCATTTGTTAATGCCGCCCGGGGCATGTTCTCGATAATCGTTGAACTTGATGGCGTGCGGGAGACAGAGTCCCGCCGCGTGGAATTAAGCGCCGACGACGTCGAAGGACTGCTCTTCGAGTGGCTGAACAGCCTGCTTTATTACTTCGACGTGGAAAACCTGCTCTTCAGCGGGTTCGATGTGCTGGAATTTAAGGATACCCGCCTGGTGGCGGAATGCCGCGGCGAAAAGTACGATTCCTCCCGCCACCGCCTGAAGACGGGCGTAAAGTCCGCCACCTACCACCTGCTGGAGGTCGACCGGCGGAAGAACCGGGTGCGCGTTATTTTTGATGTGTAGCCCGCGACAAAAATTGGTTGTTTTTGGGTTGCTTTTGGTTTAAATTTAGATTGTGGGCTTTACCTTAAGGGTCATTCTGAGGAGTCCCGATTTCATCGGGATGACGTGAGAATCTCGGGGTCGGGCTGTCTCGGGGTGACGTAAAAGGTACGTTTGGGGCAAAGGTTAAAGTATGGGAAATCGGCTCCGGGGACTATATTTTATTAAAACGAAAAACGAATACCCGGATTTCACAGCTGACTTACCATAAAACGAAAAACGAATAATCGAAGCTGATTAGCTACGGAAATAATAAAATATTTCGATAAACGAATAACGAAAAACGAATCAGCCTTGACAGAGGTGCGGTCATGCCGGAGTGGGCAGGCAAGCTGGAAAAAGTAGACGACTACCGCTGGCGCATACCGAAAAACTATAAGCCGGGTATGCGCGTCGACGGTATTATCTACGCCGGCGAGTCCATGCTCCGCCAGATTATCGACGACCGGGCGCCGGAGCAGGTCGCCAACGTGGCTTTCCTGCCCGGTATCGTGGGTCATTCCCTTGCCATGCCCGATATCCACTGGGGCTACGGGTTCGCCATCGGCGGCGTGGCGGCGATGCGCGTCAGCGACGGCGTGGTCTCGCCGGGAGGTGTGGGGTTCGATATCAACTGCGGCGTCCGCATCATGCGTACCAATCTCACGCGGGAGCAGGTCGCGCCGAAGATAAAAACTTTAATAGACGCCCTTTTCCACGCCGTGCCTTCCGGGGTGGGCTCTAGGGGCAAGATAAAGCTCGGCGCGAAGGAAATGGACGAGGTCTTAATACAAGGCTCGCGGTGGGCGGTGGAGAAGGGGTACGGACGACCGGAGGACCTGGAGACCACCGAGGAACAGGGCGAGATGAAGGACACCGACCCTTCACGCGTCAGTAGTCGCGCCAGGGAGCGCGGTGCCCCCCAGCTGGGGACGCTCGGCTCCGGCAACCATTTTCTGGAAGTCGCCGTCGTCGACGAAATTTACGAACCGGAGTCGGCTAAAGTGATGGGTATTGATAACGTAGGGCAGGTCATGCTCTATGTCCACTGCGGCTCGCGTGGATTGGGCCACCAGGTGGCGGACGACTATATCAAGGAGATGGTCCGGGCGATGCAGAAGTATGGCATTGAAGTCCCCGACCGCCAGCTTGCCTGCGCCCCGGTGAGTTCGCCGGAAGGGAAGAACTACCTCGCCGCCATGCGCTGCGCCGCCAACTACGCCTGGGCAAATCGACAGTGCATTACCCACTGGGTACGGGAGGCTTTCTGCCGCGTCACGGGCATGAGCGAGGGTGAGGCGGGACTCCAGCTCATCTACGACGTGACCCATAACATCGCCAAGATTGAAGACCATGAGTTGGACGGCAAGAAAGAGAAGCTCTGCGTCCACCGCAAGGGTGCCACGCGCGCCTTCCCCGCGGGCCACCCGGACGTGCCGCAAAAGTACAGCAAAATCGGACAGCCCATCCTCATCCCCGGCGACATGGGGCGTGCCTCATATGTGCTCGTGGGCACGGAGCGTGCCATGCAGGAGACCTTCGGCTCCACCTGCCACGGCGCCGGGCGCTTGCAGAGTCGGTCCGCGATGAAGAAGCAGGTACAGGGCAGGGATGTCCTGCACGACCTCGAAGACCGCGGCGTGACCGTGCGGGCGGGCAGCCTGTCCGGCCTAGCCGAGGAAGCCCCGGAGGCATATAAAGACGTGGCGGACGTGGTGCGGGTGGCGCATGGGGCGGGAATCTCAAAAAAAGTAGCCCGCACAATACCGATAGCGGTGGTAAAGGGATAGGGGAGTCCTGGGGTGAGTACGACGTTGGAGGGAGCGCTAGCACGCATATTAGAACGGGGCGTTAAAGAGGGGCGCAGCCCCTCTTTTCAATAACCCTCCCCCTCTCCTGCTGAAAGCCTTGTCAGGAGAGGGGGATACAGGGGGTGAGGTAATAAATAATGAATCCGAAATATTCTGAAGGTCAGAAGGTCAAAATAATCCCCCTCATCGATGGCTTCGGGCGGCGTGAACCGCGCGTGAAGGAATGGGTGGGAAAGACGGGGGAAGTAGCCAAGTCTTATTACGTTTCCGGCGACGAGGTCTGGGAAAAGACGCTGAAGCTGCTGGACACATACTGCTACGACATACGGCTGGACGGGGACGGGGAAACCGTGCGCGGGATTCCGGAAGTGGCGCTGGAACCGCAGCTGTTTGAGCATGGGTGAATAGTCATGAAAAATGAATCTAAGCCAAGAGGCGTTGAAAATTGGTCGACGGGGAGATTGATATTAGCTGTATATGGTTCTCTCACCATCATTTGTATATTGCTTTTGTTGACAATGTCATTACGCAACGTCTTCTTGGGGTATTCCGTTTTTAGTTTGTATATATTACTGGGTTTAGCGATGTTAATAAAAACTGAAAGCATCGGTACTGCGATGTTCGAAGCTGGCATACGGTTGCTTGAGTGGATATGGCGTTGGATACTCATGATGCGCGAAGGGAAAATCCAAGAAAGTCTAAACAAAATTGAATCAGGTTTCTTAGGATTGAATTTTTATATCGGGATAACCTTTTTCATCGGTTTAGCTTTGATAGCGATGTCAATATTTACTATCGTCATGATAGCCAAAGGTTCTTCTTAATACAAATTCACTATTGCGCAAAAACGCATCATTACTCTCTTATTATTCTACTTTCTTCCTTTACGTATTTCGACGCCAGCGTGCAGTGCACCAGCAGTAAGGGCTTGTCCACCCGCTTGAACTCCAGCGGACAGTGAATCATCCCCGCGGGGATATAGACGCTGGTGGTATGGGTGATTTTGTGTATTTCCCTCTCTTCACCCAGCCCTATCTCGATATCCGCATGCAGGTCGTCCATGTCTTCCGGGTCGAGCGCCATGAAAACCAGGTACATGTCGAAATCGTGCGAATGGGGGTAGTCCTCCATGAGGGTGGGCTCCGAGACGCGCAGGAACATAATCGTGAAATTAGAATTATAGTCTTTATCACCCGTGTAGATGAACTCGGGCCCGAATCCCCCGATTTGCACGGGGTGCCTCACCACATACTTGCCGTATTTTTTACCTGCCATTTTAAATACCTCCCTGAAATAGAATTTTTTTCACTTCTTCCAGCCTTTGAAGTCCCCTGACCTCCTGCGGGAACATGGGGATTTCGGTTATCTCAAGGCCGCTGTATCTACCGTGAATGTGCTCGAGGTACCGCCGCTGCTCCCGGGCTTTCGTGCGTAGGAACGGCGACTCTTCCGTCTCGACCACATTATTAACGATTATCCGCCCGACGGCAAGTCCGTATTTGCCCAGCTCCCGGAACGTGCCCTCCAGTTGCTCCACGGCTAAAGCCTCCGGTATGGTGACCATGATGAAATGGACGTCGTCACGCAGGAAGTCCATGTTCGCGGCGGAAAGCTCCTCCCAGCGTTTCAGAATATCCAGCACCGGCTCCCGGCTTTTCCTCCCGAGTTTCAGCTTCGAATAGATGCGGGGCGCCATCTTGAGGTGGCTGCCCAGCAGGGCGGGCGTTTCCAGCAAGCCGAGGGTCTGTCCCAGCGGTGCCGTGTCCCAGACGATGTTTTTGTAAATGCCCTGGAGGGACATTTCCCTGATGTAGTCAATCATGAACTCTTCGCCCAGTCCCGGCAGCACCGAGGTCATGAATTCCACGAAAGATTCGTAGTCAATATCCACGAACGCCGAAAATACTTCATAGACCTCTTTGCCGAATTTCGCGTTCCACATCTCCCGGATTTCCCGCTCGCCGATTTCCCTGACGGTAAGGTCCGGCGGGAGGGAAGCAGGCTTCTTCGTGCCGGATACCTCGAAGATGTGCGACAGCGAAGGCGTGGCGTCGGTGGAAATTACAAGGGTATCCCCGGAGGCGGCGTGATGAATCGCCGTGGCGGCGGAGCACGTGGTCTTGCCCACTCCTCCCTTGCCGGTGAACATGGTAACGCTGGTCACGCCTTATTGAACAATAATCGGGGCATAAACGCAAGCTATGGCTTCGTGGTGACGAACTTCTTCTTATCCTGCTTACAGATTAACTGTATCGTATTGTTACCAGACATCGCCGCCGTGGGCATGCCGCCACCCGGATTGACCCACTGCCCGGCCATATAGAAGTTGTCAAGCCCCGGCAGGGTTTTACGCATCGATGAAGTAAAAGTCTCGGCACTGAACATCCATCCCTCGTAGCTGCCGCGCCAGTTGCCGGTATAGCGCACCCAGGTCATGGGAGTGGCGACGTCGCGCATTTCCACCTTCGACGCAATACCCGGAAAACGCTTATCAAGTCGGTCAATGACATCGTCGGCGATGCGTTCTTTTTCCGCTTTGTATCGTTCGGGTTCTTGGTATATTTTTTCCCAGTAATCGTAGTCCGTTTCGAACTGGACTTTTATCACGGTCTTTCCTTCCGGCGCCAGTGAGGGGTCGTAGCTGTAAGTAAGTAACCCCATCCTGTAATGTTCCTTGCCGGCAATATTGATGGGAGTCTCAAGTGGGAAGGACAGGCCGGATACGGCGGGAGGAATCTGTTCACAGCGGTCTGTCACGCCCAGCCCTACGTATACCAGAGGTGAGAAAAGGTTGGGATTGTCATATTGATTTTTAATAGTATCATCGACGTATTTTCCCTCGAGCATGTCAAAAATGGTCGTACGACCGTCAGCAGCGGAAACCACCCAGTCGGCGCGATGTGCCGTGCCGTCGGCCAGTTTAATGCCGACGGCTTTATCGTTCTCCACCAGTATTTTATCCACTCTGGCTTTGAAAATGATTTCCCCGCCCAGGGCGCGGTAGCGCTCTTCAAGAGAGCGGACAAGTTCGAGGGCGCCCCCCATAACATAACCGGCTGCTTTAGCGTGCTGATAACCGAGTATGAAGAGTATCATCATCATGGGCCACTGGTCGCTGCCGAAGGCGGATGTCAGCGTCCGGCGCAGATAGGGGTTCTTGAAGCGTTTACAAAAATCGCCGGTGGATATCTTCGTCCATTTTTTCATAAGCCTTAACATGGGCAACATTCTTACCGAGCCGATTTTATCCAGCCAGTTATAAAGCTCGGCCGGTTTATCAGCAGGCATATCGGTACGAGCGAAAGAGCGTATCCCGTTAGTAAATTCCCTGATAATGTCTTTATCCTGCGGGGAAAGCTCCAGTAAATACCGCTCGAAGCGGTCGGCGTCACAATAAATGTAAAAGGCCTTACCATCTTTGTCTTCAAAGCATGTATACAGTTCGTGGTTATGAATTTTCCACCCCGGTGCCGCACCGAGTTCCTCCCAGAATTTATAAAAGCTATTCTTTGGATTGGTGCCCACCAGCCAGTTCATGGCGCCGTCGATGGTATAGCCCTTGCGCTCCCAGCCGGTGCAGACGCCGCCGGCTATCTTATGCATTTCGAAGATTTGCGTTTTATAGCCGTTCATCCGCCCGTAGCAGCCCGCCGCCAGCCCGGTCAGTCCTCCCCCGATGATTATAATCGACTTATCCATTACCGCCCCCCTTTTCTGTGATACGCCTGTTAGTTGTTGCATTATATCACAAAAACACGGTTCGTACTTTTCGTCGGTTATGACTCTGCCGGGGGATATGATACTATTTAAGTAGAGTGCAGTAAGTACGGGGGTTGAAGATGAAAGGTTATCGGATTTTTATATATGTCGCCGCTTTTTTCCTGGCGGCTTCAGCGCTGTTCTACGGTATCCATTACCTGATATTCCAGGACCCGCACCATATCTTCATCTACATGCTCGGCGACTTCGCCTTCCTGCCGCTGGAGGTGTTCATCGTCGTCATCGTCATCGAGCGCATCCTGACCCGCCGGGAGAAACAGGCGATGCTTTACAAGCTGAACATGGTCATCGGGGCGTTTTTCAGCGAGGTCGGCAACCACCTCCTGTCCGACCTTCTGGAGTACTTTAAAAACCGGGAGGAAATCGCCTGCCACCTGAATGTTACCAAGGACTGGACTGATAAAGATTTCCGGCAAGCCAGCGCCTACGCCTACAACCTGAAGGCGAACGTCGACATCGACCGGATTGACCTGGAGGAGTTGAAGGCGTATCTTTCCGCGAAAAGGCTGTACCTGCTGACGCTGCTGGAGAACCCCAACCTGCTGGAGCACGACCGCTTCACGGACCTGCTCTGGGCGACCACCCACCTCGACGAGGAACTGGAGGCGCGTCCGTCTTTGAAGGACCTGCCCCGGGAGGACCTGGAGCACCTGTCCGTAGACATCGAGCGCATGTACGACCACCTGACCAGCGAATGGCTGGACTACGTGCAGCATTTGAAAGCCACCTATCCGTTCCTCTACTCGCTGGTTTTGCGGACGCACCCGTACCAGGAAAAGCCGTCGGCGGTGTTTTCTTAGAAAAATGTACCAGCTAGTCGATACCCACGCCCACCTGGACGAGATAGAGGACCTCGAACCGGTGCTTGCCGGCGCTAAAAAAGCCGGACTGACGGCGATAGTAGCCGTCGGCTCTGATCTGGAGTCGAATCGCAAGGTGCTGGAACTCGCGGCTCGCCACGAGAAATTCGTTTACCCGGCGCTGGGCTGGCACCCCTGGTTCATCAAGGAAGGTGACATCGATAAAAACCTGGAATTTATCCGCTCGCACGTACATGAGGCGGTGGCGATAGGGGAGGTGGGCCTGGACTACCATAAACGGGTAAGGGCGGTGGCGGACAAAGAGCTGCAAAAGCGGGTGCTGGGGGAAATCTTACAGATAGCTAAAGCGCACGATAAACCGGTGTCCATCCATTCCCGCTACGCCTGGCGGGACGCCTATGACGCGGCAGCGAACGCGGGACTGGAAAAGGCGGTCTTCCACTGGTACACGGGGACGTCCAGCGTGCTGCGGGATATCATCGAGAGCGGCTATTACATTTCCGTGACGCCCGCCGTGGAATACCACGAGGAGCACCGCCGCGCGGTGAAGGAAGCGCCGCTGAAAAGGATGCTGCTGGAGACGGACAGCCCGGTGGTCTACCAGCGGGGCACGGAAAACGAATTTACCTCTAGTCCGGCGGACGTTTTGCGTTCGCTGCGGGAGGCGGCGGTGCTGAAGGGCGTCAGCGAGGAAGAACTGGCGGATATCACCACGCGGAACGCGGTGGGGTTGTTTGGGTTATAGATTTAACCCTCCGCCGCCATATCCTTCCAGTTGCCCAGTTTCTTCTGCCGCTGATATTCCGCGTAGATGAACCCGAACGACACCACGAAACCCAGCGTGTCCGAGGCAGGCAGTGAGTACCAGACCCCGTACAAGCCGAACAGGTAGGAGAAGAGAAACAACATCGGCACGAACACAATGAACTGGCGCACCAATGAGAGAATCAGCGCTGTCCCTCCCCGGGAGAGACCCTGGAAAGCCGTAACGAACATGATGGTCGGGCCTATCAGCGCCATCGTGGACAGCAGTATGCGCATCGAGGGCACGGCAACCTCGAGGACTTCGGCTTCTTTGTTGAAGATGCTGATAAGCCCGGGAGTGTAAATCTCTATGAATACGGTGGCAACGGCAAGGAACATGAAGATGCCTACCGACGCCAGCTTTACCGCGCGCCAGAGCCGATTAAAGTTCCGGGCGCCGAAATTGAAGCCTACGATGGGCAACAGCCCGTTGGAGACGCCCATAATCGGCATGAAGGCAAGGTCGGAGATACGCATCGCCAGCCCCACCGCCGCGATGGCAATCGACCCGTAAGTGGACACCACCTTATTGAACAGGACGAACGCCAGGCTCTCCGTCAGTTCCATGACGGAAGTGGGCGCCCCCACGCGGTAGATATCGCGCAGGATGGGCAGGCTGGGGAGCAGGTGACTTGCCCTTATCCAGAAAGTCGTGCGGCGGGCGACGAAGTAGTAAAGCCCGATTACCGCCCCGGCGGACTGGGCGATAATCGTCGCCAGAGCGGCGCCGCGTATCCCCATCTCCGGGAAAGGTCCGATGCCGAGTATCATGAACGGGTCAAGGATGATATTGATGATACTCGCCGTTATCATGATGACCATCGGCTTGACGGCGTCGCCGGAGCCGCGGATGAGGTTGCTTATCACCAGGATAAAAATCATCGGGGTCGCGCCGTAGGAGATAATCACCAGGTACTGGGTGCTGTATTCCATGATATCCGGCGTGGCGCCGAACGCAATCAGTAGATTTTCCGAGAAGAAAACGGCGACAATCATGAAAACAATGCCCCAGAGAACGCTCAAGAAGAATATCTGCCCGGCTACATGGTTGGCGGCGTCCGGTTTATTCTCGCCGAAGCGGCGTGAGACCAGCGCGCCGATGCCGATTCCGGTGCCGCCCCCCACCGCGTAGAACAGTATCTGGTAGGGGAAGACAATCGTAAGCGCGGCAATAGCCTCGTGCCCCAGCTTGGCGACCCAGAAGGTGTCCACGATGTTGTAGAGACTCATCGTGATGGTGCCGGCGATACTCGGCAGGCTCAACTTGATGAGCAGCCTGCCGAGGGGCGCGTAACCTAAACGTTCGGTATATTCCTGCATGGGTTCTCCCTGAAATCAATCCCGAAGGCAAAAAAAGAGGATGTACATCGCCGCGTGCGCCGTACGTTCTAACTGCGGGTATGGAACTATCCCGGCTTCCCGGAATGGAGGGGGTGTTACTTCTCCAGCACCTCCGCCGCGTCGCTTATGGATATCTCCAGCATCTTCACGCAAGCCAGTATACGGTTCACGTTACGGTCGACGGTTGGGATTCCGCCGGATATCTTCTTAAGCTCCTCGGCGTTCTCCCGGAGAGCCCTGATTTTCACTACCATTCCCTTGATGTCATATTCCTCTGCCATTTTCCTACTCCTAATGCTGCTTGGGTCTCTGGTCCTGGAACCGGCGCGATTTCGTCTGGGACCGCGGCAGACTTTCGTACGGGTGAAATTCTATATGGTAACCCAGGTTGGTCTTAACCCTCAACTGGTCCACCAGCACTGTCCGAATCGACGCCTCGTTGGAGGTGTATTCGGGCAGTATTTCCACTTTCAGCGTAATATCGTCGATGTCGCCCTTCTTGGTGACGACCACCTGGTATTCGTTACTCAACTGCGGTATGTCCCGGACCACCTCCTCGATAGCCGTGGGTGAGAGCAGCACGCCCTTGACCTTGGTAATATCGTCGGAGCGTCCCATGATGCCGCCTTCCAGTATCCGGTACGTCCGCCCGCAGTCGCATGACCGCGCGCTCCACTGTATCAGGTCCTTGACGTCGAACCTGATACACGGCTGCGCCTGGCGGGTGAACGTGGTGACCACCATCTTGCCCCGCTTGCCGGGCTTTTCGATGGGTTCGCCGGTATCTACGTCTTCGATTTCCACCAGGTAGAGCGCCTCGTTAACGTGGAGGCCGGACTGGAAACGGCACTCCCAGCCCCAGTGGCCGATTTCCGTGCTGCCCACCTGGTCGAAGACCTTGGCGCCCCAAGCGTCCTCCATGCGCTTCCGGGTGGCGGGTATGCTACCCCCCGGCTCGCCCGCCACCGTGATTTTCCTGATAAACAGGTCTTTGGGGGGGTCGATGCCCATTTTCCTGGCGGTTTCCGCCATGCCCAGCACGTAGGTCGGCGTGGCGCCCATCGCCGTGGCTTTCAGCTCCTGCATCTTAAGTATGCGGGCCTCGGTGTTGAGCACGCCGCCGGGAATCACCTCGCAGCCCAGCTTCTGTCCGGCGTAATGGTAAGCCCAGAAGGCGATGAAGATGTTGTAGCCGAAGGGCAGGAACAGGCGGTCACCGGGGCGGTAGCCCTGGGCGTACAACGCGTAGCAGTAAGCCTCGGTGCTATATTCCCAGTCCTGCCCGGTATCCGCCTGGTAGATAGGCTGGCCCGTGGTGCCGCTGGTCTGGCGGTAGTCCGTCACCTGCTCTAGAGGCACGCTCAAGATATCGCCGTAGGGAAAGGGGTCCCTGCCCTGGACGTCCCGCATCATGGACTTTTCTATCTTGGGCACTCTTCTTATATCGTCGAAAGTCTTGATATCCCCCGGCTCGATGCCGGCATCGCTGTAGAGTTTGTGGTAAAACTTGGATTTCTCGTAAGCCCAGGTAAAAATTTCCCTGAATTTTTTAAGCTGCAACTGCCGGAGTTTTTCCTGGGGCATAGTCTCTAGGACGGGGTTCCAGTATTCGCTACTGTTCATGGGACACGTCCCTCCTGTATTTCGCTGATAAGCCAGATATAATATACCCTTAAACAACCTGAAATGGCAAACATTCATTCCATATGGAACAAAAATCGAGCGTTATGTACGTACAGTCATAACGCTATCAGGTAAAATTGATTGTAAATATTTGTTGACAAGGGCCGAGAATAGTTATAGAATAATTCTGGATAGAACTTAATTTTCTTCCCGTTTTTGTCTTTCTGATAAAGCATGACCATCAACGAAGTAAGCAAGACGACAGATAAGACCCCGCTGGGCAACCTGTTATCCGTATTAATGTCTTTCGAGGTGCTGGCGCGATACCTGGAACTCGAGTTGCGGCGTTACGACGCCACCCTCATCCGGTTCAACATCATGAGCACCCTCTTCAAGAACGGCGGTGAGATGACGCCGTCCGAGATTGCGGAGGGCGTCTTCCGGGAAAAGAACTCCATCACGGCGGCAATAAATATCATGGAAAGACAGGGAGTCGTCCGACGTGAGCCGTCCCCCAACGACCGCCGTTCCGTGAAGGTTGTTATTACCGATAAAGGCTGGAAAGAAGCCAACCGGTTGAACCCGGTCGCCCAGGAGTTAAGTCGCGAGGCATTGTCCTGTGTTGAAAAGGAGCAGGTCGAGTCCCTGGTGGGTATCATGAGGGTGATTAGAGAGAGCCTGACTCCCCGGCTTGCCAAGACCGCCGGTAACGGGAAATCCCGCGGATAATATGTGTTAAGGTAGTGGTTCCACAGCGCAACCGGGGCATGTCTGCGCTGAATACGAATAAAGAGGGGATTATGTAGTGAAAGAGATCAGGATTCACGGACGTGGCGGGCAGGGTGCCGTTCTGGCGGCAAGGATGCTGGCCAGTGCCTTCGTACGGGAAGGCAAGTCGGTAGCCAGCTTTCCCATGTACGGCTTCGAGAGACGCGGCGCGCCGGTGGTGGCTTTCACCCGCGTCGACGACAAGCCCATCATGGAAAAAACACAGATTTACAATCCCGATTGTCTGGTGGTGATTGACCCCGGGCTGTTGTCTCTCCCCACGCTTTTCACCGGGTTGAAGCCGGAAAGTGCCTTCATCCTCAACAGTCCCCATAAATTGACCGACCAGCCGAACAAAAACCTGACAATCGGCGGCGTGGTCAATGCCACCCAGATAGCCGTTGATGAAATCGGGCGGGACATTCCCAACACCTGCCTTCTCGGCGCCGTCGCCGCCGCCACCGGATGGCTCAAGTTACAGTCCATACTCGACAGCCTGCCGGACTATCTCAGCGGCGATATCCTG
Organism: Dehalococcoidales bacterium; assembly: GCA_016926115.1. The sequence continues at coordinate 20,912 of JAFGPF010000008.1, forward strand.
GAGAGAAACCTGAAGAGCGCCGAAAGGGGCTACCACGAAGTGGAGGTAATCAAATGGTAATCAAGCATAAAAACATATTCAAGACGGAGAGCGCCTGGTCCAACTCCGACGAGATTCTCCTCTGCCTGGACACGGGCAGCTGGCGGACGGAACGTCCGGTACTGGACAAGGACAAATGCAACTACTGCGGACTCTGTTCTCTTTACTGTCCGCCGCAGTGCATGAGAGATAAAGGCGACCATTACGAGGCTGACCTGGCCTACTGCAAGGGATGCGGCATCTGCGCCACGGAATGCCCGCGGAAAGCCATCACGATGGTTCCGGAAGGAGAGTTCGCTGATGGTTAGTGCTCAGAAAGGTCAAACGTTAGTAATCACAGGCAATGCCGTTGCCGCATACGGCGCTATGCTGTGCCGACCGGAAGTCGTGGCGGCATATCCTATCACCCCCCAGAGCGAGCTGGCGGAGCAGCTCTCGCAGTTCGTCGCTAACGGCGTCCTTGATGCCGAGTACGTGGAAGTCGAGGGTGAAAATTCGGCGATGAACGTCGTCCTCGCCGCCAGCGTCGCCGGCGCGCGGGTCGTCACCGCCACCTCCTCATACGGACTGGTCTTCATGTACGATGCCCTGCAGGAAGCCTCCGGCTTCCGGGCTCCGGTGGTGATGATAAACGCCAACCGGGAAACCCCCGGAATACACGCCGTTTCCTCCGGCCAGCAGGACCTGGTTTCCGCCAGGGATACGGGATGGGTCCAGATTATCGTGGAAAACGATCAGGAAATACTCGACCAGATTATCATGGCGTTCCGGCTGGCGGAAGACCATGATATTCTGGTTCCCACCATGGTCAACTACGACGGTTTCTATCTCTCCTACCTCGCCGAGGCCGTGGAAATACCCAAAATCGAAGACGTCGACGCCTTCCTGGCGCCGCTTAAAAAGCAGCCGCCGCGCCAGAAACTGGTACCCGGCGTGGCTATCGGCTGCGGCACTCACGGGATGGAAATGGGCTACGTGGAAGCCCGCTACAAGCACTGCCAGGCGCTGGAACGGGTCAAGGGCAAGGTGGATGAAATAGATAAGGACTTCGGCGACTGTTTCGGGCGTTACTACGGAGGCCAGATAGAAGAGTACCGCACCGATGATGCCGATATTATTTTGGTAGCATCCGGCAGCGCCACCGGCACCGTCCGTACCGTCGTCGATTCCAAGAGGGCGGAAGGAATAAAGGTGGGCCTGGTTAAAATCAGATTGTTCCGCCCCTTCCCCGCCGAGAGGCTCATCGAGGTTCTCAAGGGTAGGAAAGCGATTGGTGTCATCGACCGCAGCATCTGCTTCGGCTGGAAATACGGCCCGATGTGCATGGAATTGAGGGCGCTTTCTCCGGAAATCGGCCCGACCCCGATTGTGAGTTATATCGACGGCCTGGCGAATCTGGATATCACCGTCCCCCACATAGAGAGGGTGGTGGATGAAGTCAACGCCGCCGCACAGGGCAAGCCTTATCAGGAAGTAACCTGGATACCGATGGAGGAATAAGATAATGGTAGAAGGAACGAAAAAGAGAAATAAAATTTTTGATTATTTTGTCCAGGAAGACCCGTTTGCTGGAGGTGTTGCCTGGTGCGCCGGCTGCCCCCTGGAACTTACCGCCCGGTTCGTGCCGAAGGTACTCGGGAAGAACATGGTATTCGTCGGCACGCCCGGCTGCGCGGCGCCGGTCCTGCACGGGCAGAATATAGGTGCCTGGCACAAGCAGGCATATCTGGCGTCCGTCATGACCGGGGTGCCATCCAAGGCTACCGGACTCTCCAGGTATTACCGGAGGATAGGACAGGATGCCACCGTGGTCTGCTTCACCGGTGACGGCTGCGCCACGGACGTCGGGTTTCAGCCCCTGAGCGGTGCCGCCGAGAGGAGAGAGCACTTTATCTACCTCGCGTACGATAATGAGGGCTACATGAATACCGGCAACCAGAGGAGCAGCGCCACTCCGCTGGGAGCTTCTACCACCACCACCCCGGTCGGGAAGTTCAAGCGCGGCAAGCCTACCATGTCGAAGAACATGCCGCTGGTCATGCTCATGCACAAGCCGGCGTATATGGCTACGGCCACCCTTAGTCATCTCGATGACTTTGCCAAGAAACTGAAAAAGGCTCAGGAGAAAATCGAGGAGGGTTTCGTCTACCTGCACGTCTTCTCTCCCTGTCCGGTGGGCTGGCGCATCGATTCCAACCGGGTAATCGAGGTGTGCCGTGCCGCCGTAAGGACCAATTACTTCCCGTTGTGGGAGGCGGAAGACGGTAAGCCCCGGTTCACGCTGGAGGTAGCCAATCCTAAACCCGTGACGGAACTGACCAAGTTGATGCGCAAATTCTCGCATCTCAAAGAGGACGAACTGGCAGAACTGCAAAAAGCGGTCGATGAAAGGTTTACCCTTATCAAGAACCTCTGCGATGCGTATAAATAATAATAGAGGAGGAATAAACACAGATGGTTACACCAACCAAAGACCAAAAGCCGGCAAAAAAGCCGGTAACAGGCATGTCGGTAAAGGGTAACCCGGAAATCTGGGACGATACCTGGGTGAATACCACCTGCGGCGGTTGTTATGGCCAGTGCGCTATACGCGCCCACCGGGTTAACGGTGTCATCATTAAAATAGATGGCGACCCGGATAGTGACTTCGGTCCCAGGGGTGGTATCTGCGCCAAGGGAGAGGCTATGATACAGGCCCTTTACGACCCTAATCGTTACAATTACCCATTGAGAAGGACCAATCCCAAGAAAGGTATTTTTGAGGAACCCAGATGGGAACGGATTTCCTGGGACGAAGCCCTCGACGAAATCGCCAAGCGTCTCAAGAAGATTCGCGCCGAGAACCCCCACAAGCTCCTTCACGGCGGCACGCCCGGACCGGGCAGCGGACCGGACCTGCCCCTCGGCTTCGGCGTTTTCGGGGCTGTCTTCGGCACCAAGAACTGGTACGTCGGCGGTGCCGGCCTTCACTGCGGCAGCGGCTCCCATATGGGCGCCGGCCTCTACCATGCCTCGTGGTCTATCGTGCCCGACTTCAAGTACTGTAACTACGCCATACAGATGGGTTCCAATAAGGGGACCGGCTCGGGACACTCCATGGGCTTTAATATGAGGCTCGCTGCCGATGCCCGCTCCCGGGGCATGAAGAACGTCGTCTTCGACCCCATCTGCAACTTCGGAGGCGGCAAGGCCACCGAGTGGATACCTATTCTCCCGGGTACGGATGGCATCGTCGCCCTGGCGATGGTCAATATCATTCTCAACGAATTCAACATATATGATGCCGAGTTCATCAAAATGAAGACCAATGGCCCTTATCTCATCGGCCCGGACAGCAAGTATGTGCGGGATAAAAAGACCGATAAGCCGCTTGTCTGGGACGCCAAGGACAATAAAGCCAAGGTCTTTAACGATGAGACAATCGGTGATTTCGCTCTTTTTGGTGAGTACGATGTCAACGGCATTAAATGCCAGCCGTCGTTCCAGCTTCTCAAAGAACATATTAAGGTTTACACCCCGGAGCAGGCGGAGAAAGAAAGTACCGTACCGGCGGACACCGTCCGTCGCATCGCCAGGGAGTGGGCTGATGCGGCCATGATAGGCGCCACCATTGAGATAGAAGGGGAGAAGCTTCCTTTCCGGCCGGTAGCCGCCATAATGTTCCGCGGTGGCCAGGGACATACAAATTCGGCACACAGCTATATTGCCATGTGCCTTCTCAATGCTATCGTCGGCGCGATGGACGTCCCCGGCGGCACACTGGGCTGGCCGGCCTACGTCGAAGGCTACCCGGAAACAGGGCGTTTCCGGATGGTACCCTATCCCTGCAAAGACGGTATGCTCACGGCCGGGTCTTTCATGGAGCACCGGCCCTGGCCGATAGAGGAATCCCAGGTACCCTGGACTACTCTAATGAAAGAACTCACCCCCACGGCCTCCTTCTCTCCCCAACCCGTAACTTCGGACTTCGAGAAATACTGGGACAAGCTCGGTCGCCCCTATGAGATTGAAATGGCGATGATTTTCGGCGCTAACATGATACGCAGCACCCAGAGCCGGGAAATAGCCGAGAAGTTCTGGGAAAAAATACC
>JAFGPF010000009.1 GCA_016926115.1 Dehalococcoidales bacterium
ACTATAACTGCAAACTAACGTCATTCCCGCGAAAGCGGGAATCCAGAGTTATAACAAACAACTAACGTCATTCCCGCGAAAGCGGGAATCCAGTAGCGTATACAGTCGGCAGGTGACATTTACCGGTTGTAAGTCATCGGTTTTTAGTTTACAGTAAATAGTAACAGGTTATGATAAAAAAGCAACTTACTACAAATTGAAAAACGAATACCCCAATATTGAAGCTGACTTAACATATAACGAAAAACGAATACCCGAAGCTGATTACGCTCGAAAAAATGAAAAAAATAAAAATAACGAATAACGAATAACGAATCATCTGGAGTACCGTTAGTGGCATATAAAATCACCTTTATCCCCGGCGACGGCGTCGGCCCGGAAATAGCCGAGGCAACTAAAAGGGTGCTGGAAGCTACCGGGGTGAAATTCAACTGGGAGCTTGCCTGTGCCGGCGCGGACGTCATCGATAAGTACGGCACCCCCCTCCCCGACTCCGTCCTGGACTCCATACGTAAGAACAGGGTGGCTATCAAGGGACCCGTAACCACGCCGGTGGGCACCGGCTTCCGCAGCGTCAACGTCGCCATGCGTAAGGCTCTGGACCTCTATGCCTGCGTGCGACCCTGCAAGACATATCCCGGCGCCCCCACCCCCTTTAAAGACGTTGATATCGTTATCATCAGGGAGAACACGGAAGACCTCTACGCGGGTGTGGAGTTCGAGAAAGGCACGCCGTCAGCTAAAGAACTGATAACCTTTATCAATAATAAACTGGGCGACGTTATTAAAGCCGACTCCGGCTTAAGCATCAAGATGATTACGGAATCGGCCAGCCGGCGCATCATCACCTACGCCTTCGAATATGCCCGCAAATACGGACGCCGGAAGGTTACCGCCACACAGAAAGCCAACATCATGAAATACTCGGACGGACTGTTCCTCTCGGTGGCGCGGGAAGTGGCGGCTAAATACCCGGACATCGAGTTCCAGGAAGCGCTCATTGACAACCTCTGCATGCAGCTCGTGCGCCGACCGCAGGAGTACGACGTCATCGTCGCCCCCAACCTCTACGGCGATATCATATCCGACCTCTGCGCGGGACTCGTCGGCGGACTGGGGCTTGCCCCCGGCGCTAATATCGGCGACGATATTGCCCTCTTTGAGCCGACCCACGGCAGCGCCCCCAAATATACCGGACAGAACCGGGTCAACCCCATGGCGATGATGCTCTCCGGCGTGATGATGCTGCGGCACCTCGGCGAGGTTGAAGCCGCCGACCGACTTGAAAAAGCCATCGCCGCCGTCATCGCTGAGGAGAAAAACGTCACCTACGATATGAAACCCACCCGCGAAGACCCCTCCGCCGTCGGCACTTCCCGAGTGGCGGACGCCGTCATCGAAAAACTTCAGAGTTCGCGTTGATATCAACCGTTTCACTGTGTTAGAATTTTTCCTGCAATCACAAAATAAAGGAGCATTATGGACAAGAAAGAAATACTGGCATTCATCACCAAAAACCCAATCGCTTACCTGGCGACATCGGAAGATAATACACCGCATGTGCGCGCCCTCGGTACGTTCCGCGCCGACGAAAGCGGCATCATTTTCTCGATGCAGTCGGACAAAAACGTGTATAAACAGGTGTGCGCCAACCCCAGGACCGAGATTTGTTACTTCGCCGACGGTGTTCAGGTAAGAATCAACGGTGAACTGGAACCGGTAGCGGACATGGACCTGAAAAAGGAAATAGCGGAAGCGCGCCCCTTTTTAAAACCCGGCGTGGAGCAGCACGGCTGGGACTACGTAGGCGTATTCAAGGTGGTTAACGCCAGGGCCAGCGTGCTTAATATGGGTAAACCGGGTCCCATGACGTACACGGACTTATAAAGAGAGTCAGATGAGCCCCGAAGAGAGTAATACCGACTGCATTTTCTGCAAGATTGCATCGGGAGAGATGCCCTCGGAAATCGTTTACGAGGACGAGGATGTCGTCATTTTCCCGGACATCAATCCCCTGACGCCGGTGCATCTGCTCGTCATTCCCCGCAAGCACATTGTTTCCCTTGAGGAAATGGCGGACGAAGACACGACCATCGTCGGCAAGATGACCCGCGCTGCCAACCGGGTAGCCCGTGAGCAGGGACTCTCCAGAAACGGCTACCGGCTGACCATCAACAGCGGGCCGGATGCGGGGCAGGTAATATTCCACCTGCATATGCACCTCATGGGAGGCAGGCACCTGGACTGGAAGCACTAAAGACCGGCTTTTTTCAGGTACTCCAGGTAATACAGCACTCCGGCGATGGTCTTGCCGTCCTCTACCGCATCCGAAGTAACGAGTTCGGCTGCCTGCGCGATTGGCACGGGCACCACCTCGATGCCGGGGGTGTCCTCGGCGGAGAGGGGATCTTGCACAAGGTCCTCGGCAAGATAAAGGTATAAATACTCGTCGCAGAAGCCCGGCGTGGTATAAAATCCGCCGAGTCGCTTTATCTTGCGCGGTCGGTAGCCCGTCTCCTCGCGCATCTCCCTTACCACCGCCGCCCCGATATCCTCACCTTCATCGATGCCCCCCGCCGGTAACTCCAGCAGGTCTTTCCCCACCGCCTGGCGGTACTGCTTTACCAGCAGAATATTACCATCGGCGTCCACGGGTATAACGGTGATACAGGCGGCATGCTGCACGACTTCCCGGGTGCTTTTCCGTCCGTCGATGGTCCTGACGGTATCGACGCGCAGCGTAAGAACACGGCCTTCGTAGATAATCCGGGTGGAGAGTGTTTCCTCCGCCAATCTAGGTCGTCTCCCCGGCGTGGTAGATAAGCGCAGTCTCGTCGCAGTTGGGGAACTTGGGACAGCGGAAACAGTCCGTCCAGACCTTGCGCGGCAGTTCCGCTTTGTCGATATCGACAAACTTATACCGCTTGAAAAAGTCCGGCTGGTAGGTAAAGCAGAAGACGGTGTTTATTCCGAGTGCCCCGGCTTCTTCGAGGCAGGCTTTCACCAGCTCGCTGCCCAGGCCCTTCTTCTTGCTTTCCTCGACCACGGCTATCGAACGTACCTCGGCTAGGTCTTCCCAGCTGACGTGCAGCGCCCCGCAGGCGACCACCTTATCGCCCTCTTTGATGACAAAATAGTCGCGGATATCCTCGTACAGCTCGCTCAGCGGACGCGCCAGCATCTCGCCTTTGCTGGCGTAGTCGTTAATCAGCTTATGCATCTGGGGTATATCCGGTATTCTAGCTTTTTCTACCTGACTCACCTTGTTTTCCTTTCAATTTATCCTCGAGCGAACTATAGAAAGACTCCCGGGGACGAATTCTTAAAAACTTCATCGTGTAGGGACTCCGCCTGACGATAACGCTAGCGTCGTCGGACAGAGCCAGATTGATATGCCCATCCACGCTTAGCGCCGCCGGGTGATACGTGTTAAGCCGCAGCCGAAGCTCCGCCGTTTCCGGCAGTACCAGGGGATACGCCGGGCTAAGGTGAGGCGCTATCGGCACCAGCAGGAAGTCGCGCGACTGCGGATACATGATAGGCCCGTGCGCCGCCAGCGCGTAGCCGGTGCTTCCGGTGGCCGTCGCCACGATTACGCCATCGGTTTTATATGTAGTCAGATACTGTCCGTCGACGCTGGCATCGACCCTTATCAAGCGGGCGATTTCACCCCGCGCCACCACTACGTCGTTCAGTGCATGGTATATCTGCGATTTCTTGCCGGAGGCGTTTACTTCCACCTGGAGCATTGCCCTCTCGTCGATCCAGCCCTTTGAGTCGATTAACTCCGGCAGTTTCTCCTGCGCTTCGTCCGCATCGAGTTCGGTCATAAAACCAAGCTTGCCCAGGTTGATGCCGGCAATGGGGGTATCTCCCGGAATAACCGCCTGTACCGCCCGCAGTATCGTGCCGTCCCCACCCACCGTAAGGATAAGTTCGGTCCCGTCTAAGCTGCCGCAGGCTTTTTCCGTGTCCCATGCGGAGCATACCCATACGGAGAGCCCCTTCCCCTTGAGAAACGCTTCCAGTTCGCCCGCCTTTTTACGGGTGGCTTCCACCTTGGGATGATACAATATTCCTATTTTTTTCACGTTCTTTATCCTGCGTTCCCCTCCTGTTTCTATTACCGGGGAAACAAGAAAAGTGTAGCAATTCCGAGTTCACAGTGTCAAGCAGGAGGTGTGCAACTTACTCACACTAATGCCGATTATTCGTCATTCCCGCGTAAGCGGGAATCCAGAGCAACTCCTCCCCCCTCGGCTGTTATCTATTCCCACCCATACCGCACCATTTCATTTTCGGCTTAGCCCGGAGTTACTTACGGGTTAGCCGCAGAAACCCCGAGGGCGGGTTCGGGTGGGAAGAACACTCAACAGTGTGGCAAAAAGAGCCAGCGTCCTTTCTCAATCATTAACGGCTTACCCCTTAAGTTATTTCCGCCTTCCTTGCCGCTTGTTACCTGATACTTACCAATTATCCCTAGGGGGCGTCTAAGAGGGGCTTCGCCCCTCTTTTAAACATCTTCCCCCTCTCCAATCACACAATCTCCCAATCTAATATATGTCCCTGATTGGAGAGGGGGTCAGGGGGTGAGGTAAATATAAAACAACACCAAAATCGCAATCTGTTGACACGCACATCAACTTGCCACTGCAACCCCGAGGATGTATCATTAATAAGCAGCGACTATGGACAGCGAATTAGTGCCCCCTGGACTTACCTACCTTGCCGATAACATCATTTCACGCCAGAACATCCTCGGTGTCAACAAGGAACAAGGCGCCCGCTGGGCGCAAAAACTCGACCTCCCCAGACAGGCCGAAATTACCTTCTTCGCCGGCTGCGGCTACCAGTACTCCGCGCAACTGGAGAGACTGATGTCCCTGGCGCGGGGGGTGGACAAGAGCGTCATCGGCTCGGAACTGCCCATGCGCTTCGCCCGCTTTCAGAAAAAGCTGGGACTCAACCTGCCCGGTATCTACAGCAACGTCCTTTCCCTGAAGATGCTGCCGGGTAAGGAAGAGGCCAAGCCGCTGGAAGCGGCTATCAAGGTGCTGCGTAACCTGGGCGTCCGGCCGGGCTACCTCGCCGAGGAGGAACCCTGTTGCGGGGCGCCGCTGAACCACGCCGGACTGCAAACAAAGTTCGCCGAAAACGCCCGCCGGGCCTACGATAAACTGAAATCGTTCGGCGTGAAACAGATTATCGGCATCGTCCCCTACTGTACCCACGCCGTACAGAAGCTCTTCCCCCTCTACGTGGACGGCTACGACCTTGAAGTCAGGCACTTCCTGGAAGTCGTCGCCGATAAGATTCCGTCCCGCAAGCTGAAATACCCCAGGAAGGTAAAAGTCGCCTACCACGACCCTTGCCAGCTGGTGCGCTACCTGAGCCTGGTCGAGGAACCGCGCAAGATACTCAAAGCCATCGAGAACATCGAACTGGTTGAACCTGAATGGACCCGCGGGGAGTGGGCGACCTGCTGCGGCGGCGGGGGAGGCTTCGAGACCGTTTTCCCGGAACTGAGCCAGGTGCTGGCGGTCAATCGCGCCGGCGAGCTGCTGGAGACCGGGGCGGAATTAATCGTAACGCACTGCCCCGGCTGCATCATGCAGCTCAAGGACGGACTGCGGGAACTGAAGGCGGAAAGCATCGAGGTGCTCGACCTGTCACAGGTCGTCGCTGCGGCTATGGAAACATGAAAAAAACGTCCGAATTCAAGAACTACAAGAAAGAAATCATGGGGGCGGCGCACGACGACCGACTTCGTCTGGCGCTGTCCCGCGCCGTCAAGAGCTTCCGCGCCAACGTGAAAAACGCCCTGGAAAAGTTCCCCCACACGGTGGCTATGGCGGAAGAAGTCAGGCAAATCAAGGAAAAAGCCATCCCGCGCATGGAGGAACTCACCGCACAGGCGATTGAAGCCATCGAGGAAAACAGGGGCAAGGGCTATATAGCTAAAACGGCGGACGAAGCCCTGGAAATCATCGCCGACCTTACCGGCACGAACAAGCTGGTGGTCAAGGGAAAGACCATGACCGGCGAGGAAATCGGCTTGCGCGAGTACCTGGAGAAAAAGGGCAACGAGGTCTACGAGACCGACCTCGGCGAGTTCATCATCCAGAAAATGGGCTCGCGACCCATGCATATCCTGTCGCCATCGATTCACGTCCCCCGCGAGGACGTCGCCCGCCTCTTTACCAGGGTCATGGGACAGGAGATAGCCCCGGACTCTGAGATTAAGGACATGGTGGCGGCAGCAAGGGAATACCTGCGCGATAAGTTCTTCCGCGCCGATATCGGCATCAGCGGCGCCAACGTGGTATCCGCCGATACCGGCACATTGTTCATCATCGAAAATGAGGGCAATATCCGCCTTGCCACCGGCGCGCCGCCGGTGCACATTGCCCTGGTGGGCATGGAAAAACTGGTGCCCGCCCTCGGCGACGCGTACAAGGTGTCCGAGGTTACCTGGCGTTACGCCAATTACACGGTTCCCTCCTACGTCAGCATGGTATCCGGCCCCAGCAAGACCGGCGATATCGAAAAGGTGACCACCTACGGCGCCCACGGGCCCCGGGAGTTCCACGTCATCTTCCTGGACGGCGGGAGGACGCGACTCGCCAAATACCCCAAGCTGGCACAGGCCCTCTACTGCCTGCGCTGCGGCGGCTGCCTCTACGAGTGCCCCGTCTTCGCCGTGACCGCCGGGCACTTCGGAGATAAATATTTCGCCGGCATCGGCGCGGTCTGGGCGGCCATCGTCAACCAGGACATGGAGAAGGCGGCTTCCATCGCCTATACCTGCCTGACCTGCGGACGCTGCCGCGAACGCTGCCCCATGAAGATAGACGTGCCTGAAATGATTATCGAGCTGAGGAAGCTGCTGGCGGAAGGCGATTCGACCAATGCGTGAAATAAAAGCCGAGGCGGTCACCGCAGCCGTCGCCAGTCTCTTCAAGCAGGCGAACTACGAACTCGGCGGGGACGTGCTGGACGCCCTGAAAAAGGCGCGCCGGGAAGAAGAATCGCCGTCCGGTAGTGAAGTCCTCGACACCATTCTCAAGAATGCCGATATCGCTAAAAGCGAGCGAATCCCCCTCTGCCAGGACTGCGGCATCGCCGTCGTCTTTCTTGAGATTGGTCAGGACGTCCACGTCATCGGCGGCGACCTTTATACCGCCGTCAACGCGGGTGTGAAACAGGCATACGAGGAAGGGTACTTACGCAAGTCGATAGTTACACAGCCTTTCTCCGAACGCAAAAACACCGGCGATAATACCCCCGCCGTTATTCACACGGATATCGTCCCCGGCGATAAGCTTAAAATCACCGTCCTGCCCAAGGGCGGCGGCGCCGAGAATATGGCGAAGCTGGGCATGCTGCTTCCCTCGGCAGGAAGGCAGGGAGTGGTGGAATTTGTCGTCAATGCCGTGGACGAAGCCTGGAGCAAGCCCTGCCCGCCGGTAATCATCGGCGTGGGCATCGGCGGCACGGCGGAAAAATCAGTCGCCATGGCGAAACACGCCCTCCTGCGTAAGGTAGGTGAACCCAGTCCCGACACCGGGACCGCCGACCTTGAAAGAGAAATTCTGGAAAAGGTGAATAACCTGGGCATCGGCCCCATGGGCTACGGCGGCAGGATTACCGCCCTCGCCGTACATGCAGAGACTTTCCCCACCCATATCACCTCCCTCCCCGTGGCGGTCAACCTGCAGTGCCACAGCGCCCGTCACCGGGAGGTAATTCTCTAAGGAATATAAATACGTCATTCCCGCTTTCGCGGGAATCCAGAAGTGGGGAGGGCGAGTGTCGGGCTAAGCCCGACAATAACACAAGACTAAATAGAGCTATGGCAAAGAAAGTAAGACTGCCCCTAACCGAAGCAACACTGGCAGACCTGAAAGCCGGCGATAACCTGCTGCTTTCCGGCATCATGTACGTTGCCCGCGACGCCGCCCACCGGAGAATGACCGATTCCCTGGAAAAGGGAGAACCACTCCCCTTCGATATCAGGGGGCAGACGATATATTACATGGGTCCCTCCCCGGCTCCCCCCGGCAGGCCCATCGGCGCGGCGGGCCCCACCACCAGCGCCCGCATGGACGCGTATACCCCCCTCCTCCTCACCGCCGGACTTAAAGCTATGATTGGCAAAGGGGTGCGTTCGGCAGAGGTGAAGGAAGCCATGAAAAAGCACCGGGCCGTTTACCTGGCGGCTGTCGGCGGGGCGGGCGCCCTGATTTCTAAAAGCATCGTTAAGTCGGCGGTCGTCGCCTACGAAGACCTGGGACCGGAAGCTGTCCTGCGACTCGAAGTCAAGGACTTCCCCGCCACTGTTATAAACGACATCTACGGTGGCGACCTTTATGAGGAAGGAAAGGCGAAATACAGGAGGAAAGACAATGGCTGAATGGATAGACATCACGCTGCCCCTGGGCAAGGAAATACCCGTGCTGCCGATAGGCGACCCGGACAATCCCGCCGTGCCCATACCGAAAGTGGAACGCTTCTTCGACGTTGAAAAAGGCGACGTAGCCACGATGAGCCGGATTGAGATGATTTCCCACGACGGCACCCACATCGACGCCCCCCTTCACTTTATCCGCGGCGGCAAGACCATCGACGAGATGCCTGTCGATACCACCATAGGCCCCGCTCGCGTCATCGAAATCAAGGACGAAAAAGATATAACGGTCAAAGAACTGGAACAGTACGATATCAAGTCCGGCGAGCGTATCCTGTTCAAGACCAGGAACTCACCCGTTGTTTACAGTTCGCAGTGGTACACGGGCCCCCACGTCACGCTCTCACTGGAAGGCGCGAAGTACCTGGCGGACAAAAAGATTCGACTCGTCGGCATAGACTATCTTTCCATCGCCAGCAACGACCCTCCGGAACTCCTCGGGGAGGTACATATCACGCTGTTGAGCAACGGCGTATTTATCATTGAAGGTCTGAATCTCGACGGTGTGAAACCGGGCGATTACGAGCTCGTCTGCCTGCCGCTGCGACTTGAAAAAGGCGACGCCGGACCCTGCCGGGCTGTCATCAGGCCGCTATAAGGCAAAAATATAAAGGAGGTAATCCATAATGGCAAAGTCGGAATGGATAGATATTTCAATACCGCTGCGAAAGGGCATGGTGCACTGGCCCACCGACCCCGTTCCGCCGGACGTCGACTTTATGCACCATCAGGACGGCGATAAGCAGATTACCACGTCCCAGGTGACCATCAACTCCCACCACGGCACTCACATCGACGCCCCGCGCCACTTTAGTCCCAAAGGGACGAGCATCGATAATATGCCCCTGGAAACCATCATGGGACCGGTGCGCGTCCTCGGCATCAAGGACACGGAATCGATAAAGCCGCAGGAACTGGAACCCTACGACATCCGGCCGGGCGAGCGTATCCTGTTTAAGACCAAAAACTCCTCGTTCTACAAGCTGAATAAGTTCGTCGAGGACTTCGTATATATATCCAACGAAGCAGCGCATTACCTCCTCGGGAAAAAAGTGTCGGTAATCGGCATCGACTACTACGCCATCGGCAGCTTCCGGGACAGAGCGAGTCTGGTGGAAGTACACGAGGTGCTGGTGGGCAACGGCATCTGGGCACTCGAAGGCCTGGACCTCTCCGCGGTGGAACCCGGCAACTACGAGATTATCTGCCTGCCGGTAAAGATAGAAGGCGGCGATGCCGGCTGGTGCCGTCCAATCATCCGGCCGATTTGATAGGTTGCAGGATAAAAATGGAAGTAAGTTTCTGGACCCGGCTCGACGAACTGATTGAATCATCGGAAATCGTCCTCGATAGACCTAAAGGCTCAAGACATCCCGGGTATCCCGATATCGTATTTCCGCTTGATTATGGCTACCTGGAAGGCACCACAACCGTAGACGGCAACGGAATAGATATCTGGCGTGGCACGGCGGAACACCGCAAACTGACAGCGATAGCCTGCACCGTCGATATTCACAAGAGAGACGCGGAGATAAAGCTACTCATCGGCTGCACCGAAGAGGAAATCGGCATCATCGAAGATTTCCACAACGGCCCGTACCAGTCCGCCATAGTTATCAGAAGGGATACCAGCCGGCTTTCCTGAACCCATTCTGCTTGAACGGAAACTCCCGACACGCTAAAGTAGTAGTAGAGGACTGAGTTTATCCGGGAGTATTTATGTTCAACTCAAAACACGTCGACCGGCTGCGCAAGATAGTAGGCAAAGAGAACGTGCTGGCAACCCAGGAAGAGCTTCTGGCTTACTCCTACGATGCCACCAATATGTGGCAGCACCTGCCGGACGTCGTGGTGCTGCCTTCGGACGTCAAACAGATTTCCGCGATTTTGAATTTCGCCAGCGATAATAACATCCCGGTCACGCCAAGGGGCGGCGGCACCAACGTCAGCGGCGGCTCCATCCCGATTAAAGGCGGCATCGTCCTCTGCACCACGCGGATGGACCGTATCATCGAGATTAACAGTACCAACCTCAATGCCACGGTGGAGCCGGGCGTCGTCCTCCAGGACTTTCAGAACGCCCTGGCTGAAGAGGGCCTGTTCTTCCCGCCCGACCCCCAGAGCTTCGCGGGCTGCACGATGGGCGGGGTTGTCGCGGAAAACTCCGGCGGCCCCTCCTGCCTGAAATACGGGGTCGCCAAACAGTACGTCCTCGGACTTGAGGTAGTGCTTGCCGACGGCACGATTGTTAAGCTTGGCGGGCTGACGCCCAAGAACCGCACCGGGTATGAATTGATGATGCTGTTCGTCGGCTCCGAGGGCACGCTGGGCGTTATTACTAAAATAACGCTGCGGCTGCTCCCGCAGCCGCAGACCAGCCGGACTATCGTGGCGGTTATCAGCGACGTCGCTGTGGCCGGCGAGACGGTGACGGAAATCATCGCCAGCGGCGTCCTCCCCTCTAAAGTCGAGTTCGTGGACAACTGGACCTTCGAGAAGTTCCGCGGGCTCCTGCCGGATAAAATCCTCGATAATTCCGAGGTAATCCTCCTCATACAGGTGGACGGCTTGCCGCAGACCGTGGAGGCGGAAACCCAGCAGGTCGTGGCTATCTGTAAAAACCGCGCCGGTGAGGTAAGGGTGGCGCAGGACCAGGCGGAAGCCGACCGCTACTGGCAGGCGCGTACCGCCCATTTCTCCGATATTTCGAGCCGCACCCACACCATTCTCAACGAGGACGTATCCGTGCCGCGCGATAAGATAGCCGACTTCATCAAGCAAAGCCGGGAAAGCGCTAAAAAACACGACGTTCCCATCAGTTTCGCGGGACACGTAGGGGACGGTAACTTCCACCCGGTGGTGCTTACGGACAGCCGCGATAAGGAACATTTTGACCGCGCCATGAAGTGCATCGACGATATCATCGAGATAGCCATATCCCTGGGCGGCGTGCTCTCCGGAGAGCACGGTATCGGACTGGAGAAGCAGCGTTTCCTCAAGAAAGCCATGGACCCCGCCGCCATAGAAATAATGAAGAAAATAAAGGATGTCCTCGACCCCCGCCACATCCTCAACCCCGGCAAAATCTGGGAAGAAACATCAGATGAAAACTAGCCCCAGACCTCTAACACGTCATTCCCGCGAAAGCGGGAATCCAGATGGCTGGGTCACACCCGACTATGACGATTGTATCTTGGTGGAGTTAAAATGAAAACTAGCCCCGCCTACGAGCAGATAGAACGTTTCAAAGAAGACCTCGATAAGTGCACCAGGTGCGGGTTCTGCATGTCCCACTGCCCCGTCTACCGGGAGGAGCACGTCGAGTCCTCGGTGTCGCGCGGCAAGATTATGCTCATCAGGGCGCTGCTGGACGGCGAGCTGAAACCCACCCCCGGGATGGCGGAGCAGCTTAACCGCTGCACCCTCTGCATGACCTGCGCGGAGAACTGCCCGGCTAGCACAAACGTCCCCACGGTGATTACCGCCGCCCGCGCCGACAAGGTAAGGTTGAAGGGACTGTCCTTCCCGTACAACATCGTCTACCGCTGGATATTGCCCCGGCGTCGGCTCTTCGGGTGGGTGGTAAGGTTCGCCTCGTGGTTCCAGGGGATTTTCATGCCGAAGACCAAGGGAACGATACGCCACCTGTCCCTGTTCCTCTCCGCCCTCGGCAAGGGCAGGCACATCCCCCGCATTGCCCCCAAATTCCTGCGCCAGTCCGTTCCGGAAATAAACAGGCCCCCCACTGACGTCGGGGTAAAGTACACGGTCGGCTACTTCACCGGCTGCATGACGGACTTTGTATTCCCGGAACTCGGCATGAAAATCATCAAGTTCCTGAATCGCAACGGCGTGGAAGTGCACGTACCGCGCGGCCAGGGTTGTTGCGGGGCGCCGGTATTCCTCGGGGCGGGCGACTTCGCCACCGGACGCAAAATGGCGGACGCCAACGTCTCGGCTTTCAAAGACCTCGACTATGTGATTTCCGACTGTGCTACCTGCGCCTCGGCGATGAAGGACTACGTAAAGTTCTTGGCCGATAACGGGGACAGGCAGCGTGACTACGCGGAGTTCGCCGGAAAAATAAAAGACATCACCGAGTTTCTGGTTGACATCCTGCAGCTTCCCCCCTCCGCCTACCGGGTCGCCCCCGAATTCAAGGGCAAAACGGTTACCTGGCACGAGCCCTGCCACCTGGGACGCCACCTCGGCGTCAAGGAGCAACCGCGCAAGATATTAAAGTCTTTAGCCGACATCAACTACGTTGAAATGCCCGGTGCCGACCGCTGCTGCGGCATGGCGGGCACCTTCAGCATCTACTTCTACGACTTATCCAAGAAAATAGCCGACAAAAAAGCCGCCTCCATAGCATCCACTCGCGCGGATATCGTCGTGACGGACTGCCCCGGCTGCCAGATTCAGCTTATCGATACCACCCAGCGCCACGGTATGCCCCAGAAAGTCATGCACATCATGGACCTCATCGAGTAACCGCCCGTTTTGGCAGTCCCCGCTTATATCCATCGGAATAGCTATGTCATCTGGCTACTCAATTGAATATTTATTTGCCACTTGACATATTTATATGATACCTTATACACTATAAAATTATACCCATGATATTTTTACACACTTTTGTCCTCTGAATGTGCCGTGGGGAGGTGCATGATGAGTAAAAGACCTGCATACATAGACCTTAAGAAGCAACTGGCGGACGCCGAAGCAATGATTGAAAAGCTGAAAAACGTCAAATATAAGAAAATGGCCACTGAACGCGATTCTGCTATAACGGAACGCGATTCCGCCCTGCTCGGCATCAGGGAACTGGAAGAAGCCTATATAGAATCGGAGCAGAACTTCCGCAACGCCATGGACATATGCCCCCTCGGAGTACGCATCATCACCGGAGACGGTGAAATGCTTTACGCCAACCAGGCCATGCTGAACATCTGCGGGTTCGGCAGTTATGAAGAACTAAAAGCTATCCCCAGGAAACAGCTGTACACCCCGGAAAGCTATGCCGCGCATCTGGAAAGAAAAGAACTGAGGGAGCGTGGAGAGTGCCTCACCGGCGAGTATGAAATAGATATCAGGTGCCCGCATGGTGAAGTCAAAAAATTAAGGGTCTTCCGGAAGGAAATCGTCTGGGGCGGGGATAAACAGTTCATGTCCATGTACCAGGACATCACCGAGCGCAAGAGGCTTGAGGATGCCCTCAAGAAAGAACGGAAAGAATACGGGCATATCATTGACTCCTCGCCGATAATCATTTTCTACAAAGATACGAGCGGGAAATTCATACATGTCAATAAAGCCTTCGCCGAAGCTCTCGATATACCTGAAGAAGCATTTATAGGAAAAACCGTTTTTGACTTTTATACCTCCGATATCTCCCAGAGTATGACCGATGACGATAATGAAGTCTTTAACACTGGTCTTCCAAAGTTGAATATCATAGAGCGATACATGTCCGCCCGGGGCTTAAGATGGGTACAGACGGACAAGATACCGATACACGATGAAAATAAGAAAATAATCGGCCTGGTGGGCTTTGCCCAGGATATCACCGAGCTTGAACAGGCGCAGGAAAGATACCAGACAATCCTGAAAACAGCTATTGACGGCTTCTGGATGGTCGATCTGAGGGGTAAAATACTTGAAGTCAATGATTCATACTGTAAAATGACAGGCTATTCGCGGGAAGAACTCCTCGATATGTCCATCAGGGACCTTGAAGCCATGGAAAACCAGGAAGATATCCGGGAAAGAATAAAGAGGATAATGCAAAAAGGCTCGGACCGTTTTGAAACCCGGCACCGGTGTAAAGACGGCGAGATAATTGATGTTGAAATAAGCACGAACTCCCTCGATATTGAGGGCGGGCGGTTATCCGTCTTCGCCAGGGACATCACCGAGCGCAGGAAAGCGGAGGAAGAAATCAGACGCTCGGAAGAAAAATACCGGAGCGTGGTCGAGGTAATCCCGGACGGTATCGTGACCATAGATACCTCCGGGGTCATCACGTCAATGAATAAGAAAGCCGCTGAGATAACCGGCTTCTCCGAGGAAGAAATCGTCGGCAAACACATATCAAAAGTCCCCGTAATAACCATGGAAACCGTGCCCAAAGCGCTGAAAATATTCGCCAGCTTTATGAGAGGTAAAGGCCCCTCCATTGTAGAAATACCCTGCAAAAGGAAGGACGGCACCACCGGAATCGGCGAGTTCCGTGCCAGTCTCATGAAAACGGCGGGCAAGATTACCGGTATCGAGGTAATGGCGAGAGATGTCACCGAGCGCCACCAGGCGGAAGAAGCCCTGCGGGAAAGCGAGGAAAAGTTCCGGGAACTGGCGGAAAGCATTACGGACGTATACTTCGCCATGGACAAGAACCTTCATTACACGTACTGGAACAAAGCCAGCGAAGCGCTCCTTGGAATTAAGGCGGAAGACGCCCTGGGAAAGCACTTGTATGACATCTTCCCGGCCACGGAAGAGACCAAAAAAGCGGAAACGGCGTACCGGAAAGTCCTCAAGACCAAAAAACCAGAGCAGTTTACCAATGATTTTAACCTAGACAATCGCCAATTTATCTTTGAAATCAGTGCCTATCCCACGGTCAGCGGACTGTCCATATTCGTTAAAGATATCACCAAGCGCAAGAAGGCGGAAGAAGCCCTCCGGGAAAGTGAGGAGAGGTTCTCCAAGGCCTTCCGCTCCAGTCCGGACAGGATAGTCATCACCCGTCTGGAAGACGGCATGTTCGTTGACGTCAATGACAGCTATCTCCGCTTCACCGGCTACACCCGCGATGAAATAATCGGCAACAGCGCAATTAAACTCGGTTCCTGGGTAGATACCGGACATCGTACGCGCATAATGCAACAACTCAAGAAAGACGGACAGGTATCCGGCGAAGAAGTACGGTTACGCATCAAGTCGGGCGAGATACGCACATCCCTCTTCTCCGCCGAACTGATAGACATCAAAGGTGAGCAATGCATGATATCCGTCGCCACCGACATCACCGAACGCAAGCTGGCGGAGGAAGCTCTAAGCAAGAATGAATCTCTCCTCAATGACGTCTGTAACATAGGACAAATCGGCGGCTGGGAAATGGACCTGACGACCCGCCAGGCAATCTGGACAAAAGGACTTTACGATATCGTCGAGATTGATTACAAAGACCACGTACCGGGTCTCGATGAACACGTCCTTTATTATCTCCCCGAGTATCAGCCGATGGTAGAAGAGGCGATGAATGCCTTAATAGATAAAGGTAAGCCGATGGACTACGAGGCAAAATACCTGACGGCAAAAGGCAATGTCAGATGGTGCCACGTAATCGGCAAAACCATTAGAGAAAACGGCAAATGTATCAAGGTATACGGGACCGCCCAGGATATCACCCACCGCAAAATTACTGAGGAAAGAATCATCAACCTCAATCGTACCTTACGCTCTATCCGCAATATCAATCAACTGATAACACGGGAGAAAGACCGCGACAAGATGATGAAAGGTGTATGCAACACCCTCGTGGAAAGCCGCAGTTTCAACAGCGCCTGGATTGCCCTGCTTGATGACTCACGTAAGCTGCTGGGGGTTACTCACAGCGGTTTTAAAAGCAATTTCTCACCGATGCTGCAAGCCTTGAAACGGGGACAACTGCCTCAATGCATAAAAAAGGCGTTGGACAAGGGACAGGTTGTTATTACCCGGGACCCGCATTCTACATGCCTGGAATGCCCGCTTTATCCCGACTTTTCCGGCGTATGCGGTCTGGCAATCAGACTGGAATATGAAGGCAACGTGTACGGCGTGCTCTGCGCTTCCATGCCGGAAAACATCTTATCGGATGCGGACGAGGTATCCCTGTTCGAAGAGGTCGCTACGGATATCGCTTTCGCCCTCCACGATATAACCCTGGAAGCGGAACACGAGTTACTGGAACAGGAACGCCTGAGAAGCGATAAACTGAAATCCATCAGCACGCTTGCCGGCGGCATCGCCCACGACTTTAACAACCTCCTCACCGGCATTATGGGAAATATCGGGTTAGCCAAGACATATGCAGGTTCCTCGGAAAAGGCCTCCGAAACGCTTGAAGAGGCTGAAAAAGCCGCCATGCACGCCAGAGACCTCACGCAACAGCTACTGACCTTCGCCCGGGGAGGCAAGCCGGTCAAGAAAACGGTTGATATAGCCGGATTGATTAAAGAGTCGGCTACTTTCGCCCTGAGAGGCTCCGCCGCCATGCTGGAGTTATCCCTGCCGGACGACCTCTTCCCCACCGAAGTAGATGAAGGACAGATTAACCAGGTCATCCACAATCTGGTCATCAATGCCGATGAAGCCATGCCGGCCGGGGGCACGGTGAATATCAGGGGTATGAATACGGTCCTTAAAAAAGTAAGCGCCCTGCCCCTCCCCCGCGGCAGATATGTCCGCATAGACATACAGGACAGCGGTATAGGCATCTCAAAAGCCCATCTCCAGCGTATATTCGAGCCTTACTTCACCACGAAGAAGAAAGGCAGCGGACTCGGGCTGTCCTCTGCCTACTCTATTATCAAGAACCACGGAGGTTATATTCTCGCCGAATCCACTAAGAATAAAGGGACAACCTTCCACATCTACCTGCCTGCCTCCGGAAAGGTGGCCAGAATAAAAAGCGAGCCAAAACAGGACAATTCCGCTACTGTCGGCGGTAGAGTCCTGGTCATGGACGACGACGAAACAATCAGGAAAATGCTGAGTAATATGCTGAAACTAGCCGGTTACAAAGCGGAAATAACCAGCGATGGCGCCGAAACTCTTGAAAAATATGCACAAGCCCTGAAAGAAGGCAAGCCGTTCGACGCTGTTATCATGGACCTGACCATCCCCGGCGGCATGGGGGGCAAGGAAGCCGTTGGTAAACTATTGAAAATCGACCCCGCTGCCCGGGTCATCGTCTCCAGCGGGTACGCCACCGACCCCATAATGTCCGAACATAAAAAACACGGATTCAGCGCGGTAATCTCCAAACCCTACAGCGTTAAAGAGCTTGAAGAAACGCTGCACAGCCTGCTGAGTAATAAATAGAAGCAGGATATGCTTGTTTAAGCAAATACCGGTGGTACTACTTTAACCTGTCGGCTACCACTTTCCAGTCGATGTTCTTGTAGAACGACTCTATATAGTCGCCACGCTTCAGACCGTAATCTAGCATATAGGCATGCTCAAAAACGTCCATTACCAGGATGGGACGGCAGCCGGCAAGGTGACCGACTTCATGCTCGTTAATCCACTGGTTGCACAACCCCCCGTTGGCATCGTCCTGATAAAGAACCACCCAGCCGATGCCCCGCATTGCCCCGGTAGCCCGGAAGTCCTTCTCCCAGGCATCGTAGCTGCCGAATGCCCCGGCGAGTTTCTTCGCCAGCACGCCGGCCCTGTCCAGAGGAGCCTTGCCGCCCAGGTTCCCGAAATAATACTCATGCAGGCGCATGCCGTTGAATTCAAACCCGAACCGTCTCTTAAGCTCGGCATATTCCGGGGTGCCGGTCCTGTCCTCTTTCAGCATACTCGCCAGTATGTCCGTCAGCTTGTTGGTATTGGTCACGTATCCCTGGTAAAGCGTGAAATGGTTTTTCAGCAGGGTCTCGCTGAAACCTTCCATCCCGATTAGTCCGCTGTAGTCTTTTGCTTCATATACCATTTTCGTTTCCCCCTTTTTCCGGGTATTTGGTCTTGGTATATTCTCCTTTTCCTTTTTAGTTGCTACGTTTAAAAGAAATGCGTATACCCGGCTCTGTTCGTAAATAGCGCTATTCGTACGGACGGTGAACCAGGGGATATATATATCCCCGTTCTGAAAACGTACCAGTCGTACCGCAGGCTATTCGACGATGACCTTACCCGTAATATCCTTGTGATAAAGGTCGTAATATTCGTACTCACCTGGCTCTTTAAAGGTGAAGCCCATGCGCTGTGTTACCGGTATCACCCCGGTATCTGGGGTCTTGGTCGGGGAGGACACCCACCAGCGGCGGTCACCCTTATTAAACCAGACCACTCTTCCACCCACGGGTATGGTTACCTCTTTCGGATAAAAGTCATCGGTAATTTCAACCACCGCATCGGCAGTGGGGTCGGTAACGGGTTCATCCGGTACGTTAATCTCCGGCGCTAAAGGTGTCGGCTCGGGTTCGGAAGGAGTTACCGGCTCGTCCGTGCCGCCGCCGCAGGCCATAACAAATATCATGCTGGAAAGTATGAAGACGGATAACACTGCCAGGTAGACTATTTTTTTCATCCTTTACCTCCCTTGTTTGATATTCCTTATTATGTAGATATTATTATACCAGACCGGCTTCCTGGTGCTTTTGTTCAATCCCGTCGGCGAGCCTGTCTAGCGCCTGATAATCAACCTCTTTAGGGAAGCCCTTGCAGAGCACGGGGTCGAGTATTTCCACCTTGAGATTGGGCAGCATGGCGGCTAACTGCTCCACCGCTTTACCTCCCCAGCCGTAGGAACCGATGACCGAAGCGAACCTGGCCTTCGGCCTCAGGGCATTGGCCAGGAAAGCCGCGTGGGCGACGTTGGGATGCGGACCCGCCATGACGGTAGGCGTGCCCATAACGATTGTTGCCGCGTCAACCAGTGCCATTGCCAGCTTCCCGATATCGGTAACGGCAAGATCGAACTGCTTTACCGTTACTCCCTTTCGGGACAGGGCCTCGACCAGGTAGGAAACCATCTCGCGCGTGCTGCCGTGCATCGAAATATAAGGCAGCACCACGATGTTCTCCGGCTCATCGTAAACCCAGTGTTTATATGCCTCCAGGATTATTTTTGGTTTATTATACATCGGGCCGTGGCTGGGTGCAATAATTGCCATGGCATAGCCTTCCAGTTTTTCAAGGTTCTTCTGGATATTCGCGCGGAAGGGCATCATGATTTCCGCATAGAACCTCATGGCGGCTTCGTGCGCCTGGCATTCGTCGGTGACGAACAAATCCGTAGTAGCCAGGTGCGAGCCGAAGAAGTCGCAGGAAAAGAGTATCTTGTCCTCGCGGAGATAGGTAACCATCGTCTCCGGCCAGTGCACCCAGGGCGTATGGACGAACTCCAGCGTCCTGTCCCCCAGGGATATCGTCTCTTTATCTTCCACTATCCTGAATTTTTCCGCGGGTATCATGAATCTGTCCATGAGTATCGGCTGGCACTTGGAGGTGCATACCGCCTGAGCTTCCGGGCACTTCTCTAATATCCGGGCGATAGTGCCGGAATGGTCCGGCTCGGCGTGATTGAAAATAACGTAGTCGATTTTCTTTACGCCCAGCTGTTCCAGGTTGGTGAACAGCACGTCCGTAAAGGGAGGGTCGACGGTATCGATTAATGCCGTCTTCTGACTGCCCTTTACCAGGAACGCATTGTAGCTGGTGCCGTCGGGGAGGGGTATCAGGGAGTCGAACAGCCGCCTGTCCCAGTCGATAGCCCCCACCGCATAGATGTCTTTCTCTATCTCCCTCGGTTTCATATCGTTATCTACCTCCCTTTTTATATCGTATATCTATTATTGAACCACTATCAAAGCATCAATGCAAAGACAAAGGTCACAAAATATCGTAAGATTACCACCCCTCCAGTCGTGAAGGTATCTTTACGGACGTCCCGAAAAACGCTAAAATGGAAGTGTCAGTAAATCCCCGTGAGTGAATGTTTAAAGAGTAGATTAGCAGGCGAGATTTTTGGATAAAGAAGTCCTCGACTGGTTGCTGGAAGGCCCCCCCTGGCTAAGGTATGCCGTGGAACTCCAGCTTCTGGACAGGCAGCCGGACGTCGCGCCGGTACTTAGCGACGATTCCATTATCAAAATCATCAGCAGGCTGAAAGGCACCGACGCGGGCATCCCCGCCCTGAAAACGGGCCGTGTCCACTACACGGAAGCCGGCAAGGCTTACTGGGACCTCTTCTTCCTGGCGGATATCGGGCTTTCCGTCCGCGACCTCTCACTGGAAGGCGAGGCGGAGGCAGTCTTCAGCTTTCAGTCCGGGAACGGCTCTTTCACTATCCCGCCGAATGTAAAGGACAATTACTACTGCATGTCCGCCATCCTGATATCCTCGCTGGCAAAAATGGGATATCAAGACGACCCGCGCATATCTAAATATATCCGCGACGCTTTAGGCACGCAGATGTCCAACGGCGGCTGGGACTGCTACGGCGACGACTTCGGCCGGGAGTCCTGTCCCATGGACGACCTTAATATCCTCATGCTGCTGGGACAGTACGGCCAATACCGTGAAAACCCCAGGCTCAACGGCGCCATCGACCTGCTGCTTTCACACTGGGAGGAAAGGACGCACATGTACGGGTTCGGAATCGGCAGGCGTTTCAAGAGTCTGCAATATCCTGCCGTTAAATACGGTATACTTCGTGTGCTTGATGTCCTCTCCCTTTTCCCCTACGCCGTGGACAGCCGGGCGTTTCGGAGCATGCTGGACTTGGTACATGGCAAAGCCGTGGACGGCAAATACCGCGCGGAAATGACCGAAGGCGCCTACGCGGAGTTCGACTTCGGCCAGACGGCGGAACCCAGCCGCTGGATTACGTTTTTAATCAACCGGGTGGATAGACGGACGGGCATGTAGTGGTCTATTATATAGGAGAGTGAGGAATTGGCGTTGATTCGTATAGAGGTCTCGGTAAAAGAAGGTTTCACCGACCCCCAGGCGGAAGCGCTGGAAAAGGATATCCTCGACCTCGGCATTAAGACCGTTCGGCGCGTACGGTTTTACAGCGTTTACCTGCTCGAAGGCAATATCGGCGAAGAAGACGTGCTTAGAATCTGCCGGGAACTACTCACCGACCCCATTGTAGAAGAATACACGTATCAGGAAACACCGCTCCCCGCCGACGCCTGCCTCGTCGAGGTCGCTTACAACCCCGGCGTCATGGACCCCGTCGAGGACAGCGTTAAAAAGGGCATCAGGGACCTTGGCATCACCAGCGTCGAAGCGGTACGCACCGCCCGGAAATACCTCCTTTGGGGCGATTTCCCCGGCGATACCCTCCAGTCCATCTGCGATAAATTATTAGTCAACAGCGTCGTCCAGCATATCGTCTCCGAATCTGAAGCCGTGTCCCTGCCGCCGGCTACTTATAAATTCAAACTCGAAACCATAGATATCGACTCCATGGACGATAAGGCCCTCATGGACCTGAGCAAGGACCGATTCTGGCTCAACCTTAAAGAAATGCGGATAATCCAGGACTACTTCCGCAAACTGGGCAGAAAGCCGACCGATGTAGAGTTGGAGACGCTGGCGCAGACGTGGTCCGAGCACTGCATCCACAAGACCTTCAAGGCAAAGATTCAACTCGGCGACAAGGTAATCGACAACCTGATGAAAAGCACCGTCATGAGGGCCACGCAGGAATTGGACAAGCCATGGTGCCTCTCCGTATTTAAAGACAACGCCGGCGCTATCGATTTCGACGGGCGTTACGCCATCTGCTTCAAGGTGGAAACCCACAACCATCCCTCGGCGGTGGAGCCCTACGGTGGGGCGGCAACGGGTATCGGGGGCGTCATCCGCGACCCCCTCGGCACGGGACTGGGCGCCAAACCGATTCTTAACACCGACGTCTTCTGCTTCGGCCCCCCCGATTTATCCCACGACGAATTGCCCAAAGGCGTGCTGCACCCGCGGCGTATTTTCAAGGGCGTACGCGCCGGCGTGGCCGACTACGG
>JAFGPF010000010.1 GCA_016926115.1 Dehalococcoidales bacterium
ACCTGGCTATCGAGGACGCTCTGTGCCGCTCCTGGATTGTCCAGCAGTCGGGCGCGATAGACCCCTCCCCCGCGCAGGGTAGTGCACCGTACAATCAGGACGTAGCCAGGGAATGGGTGAAGAACCAGGGCTACGACGGCCAAGCCGTCTTCGACGAATCCCTGCGGGGTAAAGCGAGGGATATCGGTCTGCGCCTCTGGCTGGAAGACCTGAAGATACCCGCCAAAGACCTCACGGACGATGATCTGGAAGAGGTGGTGGAAAAGGTGAACGCGGAGGGGGGGTTCTCGCCGCCTACTTACGGCAAGGTTATCCTGAACGACGGGCGCACCGGCGAACCCTTCGACCAGCCGGTAACCGTCGGCAATATCTACATGATGAAACTAATCCACCTGGTAGAAGATAAAGTACACGCCCGTTCCACGGGACCGTACTCACTAATAACGCAGCAGCCGCTGGGCGGCAAGGCGCAGTTCGGCGGGCAGCGTTTCGGCGAAATGGAGGTCTGGGCGCTGGAAGCCTACGGCGCCGCTCACAACCTTCAGGAGATGTTGACTATAAAGTCGGACGACGTTACCGGTCGCGCCAAGGCTTACGAGTCCATCATCAAGGGCGATGATATCCTCCAGCCCGGCGTACCGGAGTCGTTCAAGGTACTTGTCAAGGAACTACAGAGCCTGGGGCTGGCGCTCGAGGTTATCAACGAAGAAGAGACCAAGATAGCTTCCGCAGAAGAAACGATGGAAGAAGCTTACAAACTGGAAGCAGAGCCGAAAGAAAGTGAAGAACCACGCTGGAGAGAGGTAGACGAAGATGTTCGAGATTAACGATTTTGATGCCGTCCGTATTTCACTGGCTTCGCCGGAGCAAATCAGAAGCTGGTCGTATGGTGAAGTAACCAAGCCGGAGACCATCAATTACCGTACGCTGAAACCGGAACGGGACGGCCTCTTCTGCGAAAGGATATTCGGTCCCACCAAGGACTTCGAATGTTACTGCGGCAAGTACAAGAGAATACGCTACAAGGGCGTTATCTGCGATAAGTGCGGTGTGGAAGTCGCCCGCGCCAAGGTACGCCGCGAGCGCATGGGGCACATCGAGCTTGCCTGCCCGGTTAGCCATATCTGGTTCGCCAAGGGCATACCGAGTCGACTAGGCCTGCTGCTTGACCTTTCGCCGCGCAGCCTGGAACATGTCCTGTACTTCTCCCAGTACATCGTCACCGACGTTAATGAGGAAACCCGCGAGGATACAATCAGGCAACTCGAGGAGAACACCCTCCAGAAGATAGAGGAACTCCAGCAGTCTGTGGAGGCTAAGGTCGCCGAGATGGAAGCAGCGAAAGCTACCGTAGAAGAAATTAATAAGATACGCGGCGACTTTGTCGAGGAAAAGACTAAGTTCGAAGAAGAACTTGCCCTCGACACGGAAAGACTCAAGGAGATTGCCGTCAAGGATCTGCTGACCGAAGCCCAGTACCACGATATGAAGATGAAATACGCGGATGTCTTCGAAGCGGGGATGGGCGCCGAGGCAATCCTGCATATCATGAAAAACATCAACCTCGACGAGATACGCAATAATCTTTTACAGGAGACCCAGTCCTCGTCGGGGCAACGGCGTAAGAAAGCCAGCAAGCAGCTGCGGGTCGTGGAAGCCTTCCGCAACAGCGGTAATAAGCCGGAATGGATGGTTCTGACCGTACTGCCGGTGCTGCCCCCGGACCTGAGGCCCATGGTACAGCTGGACGGCGGCAGGTTCGCCACCAGCGACCTCAACGACCTCTACCGGAGGGTCATCAATCGCAACAACCGGCTGCGCCACCTCATCGATATCGGCGCGCCGGAAATCATTATAAGAAACGAAAAACGCATGCTCCAGGAGGCGGTCGATTCCCTCATTGATAACGGGCGGAGGGGACGCGCCATCTCCATTAGCGGCAACCATAAACTAAAGTCGCTCTCCGATATGCTCCGCGGCAAGCAGGGACGCTTCCGCCAGAATCTGCTCGGTAAGCGCGTGGACTACAGCGGACGCTCGGTAATCGTCTGCGGTCCGGAACTGCAACTGCACCAGTGCGGTCTGCCCCGGCGGATGGCACTGGAACTGTTCAAGCCCTTCGTGATGCGCCGCCTGGTGGCGCAGGGGCTAGCCCCGAATATCAAGAGCGCCAGGAGACTGGTAGAGCGAGCCAAGTCCGAGGTCTATGATATCCTGGAGGATGTCATCAAGGAGCGCCCGGTACTGCTCAACCGCGCCCCTACCCTCCACAGGCTCAGTATCCAGGCTTTCGAGCCGGTGCTTATCGACGGCAGCGCCATCCAGATTCACCCTCTGGTCTGTTCGGCGTTCAACGCCGACTTCGACGGCGACCAGATGGCGGTACACGTGCCGCTGTCCCGCGCCGCCGTGAAGGAAGCCAGAGACATGATGCTCAGCCACCACAACATCCTGCTACCCAGCAGCGGCGAGCCTACCGTAACGCCTACCCTGGACATGGTACTCGGCTGCTACTACCTGACGACTATCCGCCACGAGGGTAGAGATGACGGTAGATTATACGGCAGTTTCGAAGAAGCCAAGCTGGCTTATGAATTCGGCGTGGTAGACCTGAGAGAAGAGATTAACGTCAGGAACAAAGAAACGGGCGAGAGATTCAAGACCAGCGTCGGCCGTATTCTTTTCAACGAGGTGCTGCCCGCGGAGCTGGGCTTTTTCAATAAAATAATCGATAAGTCCACCTTAAAACACATCGCCACCAGTTGCTGCAACCTGCTGCTTGACGAAGAGACCGGCAAGGTGCTGGACAGCATCAAGCGTCTGGGTTTCCATTACGCTTCGCGGTCGGGTATCACCATCGCCATGAACGATATCGAGGTACCCGCCAGCAAGCCCCAGATGATAGAAGAAGCAGAGGTGAGAATAGCCACCATCGAAGACCAGTACGACCGCGGTCTGATTACCGAGGACGAAAGATACAACGGAATCGTCGGCGTCTGGATGGAGACGACCGATAATATTACCGCCAATATCCAGAGTAACCTCGACCGCTACGGCGGCGTCTACATGATGGCGACATCCGGAGCCAAGGGTAACATCTCACAGATACGCCAGATGGCGGGTATGCGCGGTCTGATGACCGACCCCGCCGGCAAAATCATCGAGTTCCCCATCAAGTCCAGCCTCCGCGAAGGCCACAGCGTCCTGGAATACTTCATCTCCACCCACGGCGCCCGCAAAGGTCTGGCAGACACAGCTTTGAGGACATCCGATAGCGGCTATCTCACCCGACGCCTCATAGACGTCGCCCAGGACGTGATAACCGTCGAGGACGACTGCGGCACCATCGAAGGCGTTACGATAACCGAACCGAAAGAAAAAGGTATTCTGCCTCCGCTCGGCGAACGTATACTCGGCAGGATGGCAGCCAGCGATATCGTTCATCCCGATACCGGCGAGGTAATCGTCGCTCAGAATGAAGAAATCAACGAAGAGAAAATAGCTATAATCGCTGAAGCCGGGCTGAACTCGGCGCATGTAAGGTCGCCCCTCACCTGCCAGTCGCGGCGGGGCACCTGCCGACTCTGTTACGGACGCGACCTCGCCCGCGGCGAGCTTATCGAACATGATGTAGCCGTGGGTATCATTGCCGCTGAAAGTATCGGCGAACCCGGCACGCAGCTGACGCTGCGCACGTTCCACACCGGCGGTGTGGTCGGACTCGACATCACCAGCGGCCTCCCCAGGGTCGAGGAACTCTTCGAAGCCAGAACGCCCCGTGGACAGGCGATTATCTCTGAAATAGACGGTGTCGCCGAGGTCATCCAGAATGAAGAAGGCAGAAAAATAAAAATCACCAGCACGGAAATCTACCAGGATGAATACGCCCTGCCCACCGGCTGGGAGGTAATGGTCAAGAAGGGACAATGGGTGGACATCGGCACCGTGCTGGCGGCTCCGGCAGCCAAGGAGAAGGCGGCTAAAAAAGATAAGGAAGCCGAGCCCGCCGAGGAAGTCCAGCCGATTATCGCCCGCTTTGCCGGCGAAGCCAACGTCAAGAAGAAGCAACTGGTTATAAGCTACGCTGAGAAAGAGGAACGGGAATACGTCGTCCCGTCCACCGCCAGTATCTGGGTGGCGACCGACGACGAGGTGAAAGCCGGGCAGCAGCTCACCGACGGCTCCATCAATCCGCATGATATCCTGCGGATACTGGGCAAGGAAGCCGTCCAGCAGTACCTGGTTGATGAAGTGCAGAAAGTCTACCGTTCCCAGGGCGTTACCATCAACGATAAACACATCGAGGTTATCGCCCACCAGATGCTGACCAAGGTGCGGATAGATTCCGCCGGCGATACCGACCTCGTTCCCGACGAATTAATCGATAAGTTCACCTATGAGGATACCAACGCCAAGGTGCTCGCCGAAGGCGGCGAACCGGCGACGGCGCACACCGTCCTGCTGGGCATCACCAGGGCATCGCTTAGCACGGACAGCTGGCTAGCGGCGGCGTCCTTCCAGGAGACCACCAGGATCCTTACCGAAGCCGCCGCGAACGGCAGGATAGACCGGCTGGTC
The DNA here is from genome assembly GCA_016926115.1 of Dehalococcoidales bacterium. The sequence goes on from JAFGPF010000010.1 coordinate 4,579, forward strand.
GGCCTCAAGGAGAACGTCATCATCGGCAAGCTGATTCCCGCCCGATACCTGGGTGAGGAAGAAATGGCGGAACTGACCGCCGGCGAGCATGAAGATGAAGCTATGAGACTGCTCGCCAGCCTGGGCATGACGGAAGGTGAAGAAGGTATAATAAACATCGAAGATCTGGTGACCGGAGAGGCGGTGCTGGCTCCGTCAGAAGGTGAAGAAGGTGAAGCCGCAACTCCGGACGCGGATACTGGAGAGACGGAAGAAACGACCGATTTGCCGGCAGGCGAAGAACCGTCTGCCGAAGCACCGGAAGAAGAACCGGTAGCGGAAGAGTCGGCTGAAGAAGAACCGGAGGAAGAAGAGAAACCCGCCGATTTACCGGAAAGCGAAGCGGAAGCAGCCGAAGAGACGGAAGTAGAAGCCACCGACAAAGCGGACGAGGAAGACCCCGCCTAGCGTTCCTTTATCCTCAGCCTTTTAAGGGGGTGAGACAATAGCTCGCATCATATCGGGTAAGCCCAGCGCCGAAGACGCGCCGTTTGATACCAGTCTTAGACCCCGGAGTCTGGCGGACTTCCCCGGGCAGGACAAGATAAAAGAAAACCTCAAGATAGCTATTGCCGCCGCCAAAGGCAGGGAAGAACCCCTGGACCATACACTTTTTTACGGGCCGCCCGGTCTGGGGAAAACCTGCCTGGCGCATATCATCGCCAATGAAGTGGGCGTGAACATCAAGACCACCTCCGGTCCCGCCATCGAACGCACCGGCGACCTCGCCGCCATACTGACCAACCTTAAAAAACACGACATCCTTTTCATCGACGAGATACATCGCCTTAACCGGGTGGTGGAGGAGATACTGTATCCCGCGCTGGAGGACTACGCGCTGGATATCATCATCGGCAAGGGTCCGGGCGCCAAGAGCCTGCGGCTTAACCTCCCCGCCTTTACGCTGATAGGCGCCACCACCCGCTATGCCCTGCTGAGTCCACCCCTGAGAGACAGGTTTGGCTCCGTGTACCGGCTGGACTTTTACGACCACGCATCGCTGGAGAAAATCGTGGAACGCTCCGCCGGAATCCTGCAGGTAAAAGCGGAGAGAGAAGGACTGAAGGAAATAGCCCTCCGTGCCCGCGGCACGCCGCGTGTCGCCAACCGACTGCTCAAGCGCGTCAGGGATTATGCCCAGGTTAAAGCCGATGGTACCATCACGCAGGAAGTCGCCGTAACCGCTTTGTCCAAGCTGGAAGTCGACGCCATCGGGCTGGATGAAATCGACCACAAGGTGCTGCATACCATCATCGAGAAATTCAACGGCGGTCCGGTGGGACTGGACACGATTGCAGCGTCCATCAGCGAAGAGGTGGATACCGTCATGGACGTCTACGAGCCCTACCTCTTGCAACTGGGCTTCCTGGAACGCACGCCGCGCGGAAGGGTCGCCACCCCAAGAGCTTACGAGCACCTGGGCCTGCCCTATAACAAGAAACCCCCGCAGGGCACGCTGCTGTAACCACACATGGTAATACTACCGGAGTTAAACCATCGCAACACCTATATCTCTAAAGATGGGCACCTTACGCCCTCTGCCGCCATAGCGGCGACACACCGGTTACAGTGGTCACAGTCCACGCGGGTTATTTCACCTGACATCATTTTGTTCACGATGTTCGGTTCTCGGACGGTAGCCCGGCCTATCTGTACGAAATCCAAGCCCTCCTTGACGGCCTTTTCCATGTCATCAACCGAGCATACGCCACCGATATAGGCCACCGGGATTTTGACGGCTTCTTTAATACGCTTTGCCTGTTCGAGCAAGAAAAGTTCTTTAAACGGGTATTCCTTCACGATGAAACGGCCGAACAATGCCATTCCCATCTTGGTAAGCGGGTTCTTTTCCGACCTAATATATTCCCGTATCGGGACATTACCGCGCATCATGTAGAAAGAAGTCCTGGCGGTAAATCCGCAGCTCGGTACGAGCATGCTGGCGCCGGCTTCTTCGAACCTTCTCGCAGCTTCTACTGCCTCATCGATATTCAACCCGCCTTGAAAGCCGTCATCGCAGTTCATTTTTACCAGTATCGGGTAGTGCGGCCCGACGACTTTCCTAACATATTCAATGACGGAGGCGGGGAACCGCAGACGGTTCTCCAAGGAGCCACCGTACCCGTCCCTGCGGCGGTTGGTCCACGGAGAGAGGAACTGGCTCAACAGGTACCCGTGTCCGGCATGGACTTCTACGGCATCGAACCCTGCCCGGACAGCCATTTTTGCCGACCGACCAAAGTCTTTCCGGACTCGCCCGATATCTTCCTCGTCCATGGCCCGGCAGATGCTTTGGCGGAACAGACAGAGCTTGCGTGAAGGGCCGATTGGTGTCCTGCCGATTACAGACCTGTTGGCAAAGAAGCCGCAATGCCCCAACTGGATTGAGGCAGCTGCGCCCTCCGCATGTACGGCATCCGTGAGGCGTTTCAGGACAGGGATAATCTCCTCGCGCATCCACATCTCATGTCCGAAGGCCAATCCGTCCCGGGAGACGGCGCAGTATGCCACTGTGGTCATACCGATACCTCCCGCCGCGACTTTCCGGTGATGCTCGATTAACGCATCGCTCGGGGTGGCTTGCTGACACATTCCCTCAAAACAACCGGACCTGATGGTACGATTGCGAAGCTCCAGGTTGCCGATTTTCCCCGGTGTAAATATCTTTGATTTATTTTTTTCTAAAGCAGGCTTCACAGTGAAGATATCCTTTTATACACAATCGAATACTATTTTATTATATATTCCGGTATCGGGTAAAACTGCAAAAATAATGTAAAATATACTTGACAATTAGTACTTTGTGTTTTACAATATGTATTGTAGATATTACTGATATGAAACGGAGGTAGTGAAATGGCACCTCTAGAGAAACGGGCATGGTGGGGACTGGGAACCGGACTTGTTTTTACCGCGGCCTTTATTCTGGTCTTTATCCTGATGGGAGGCATCGAGACATTTAATGAAGACCAGGGATTCCGGATAATCATCGACGTGCTCTGGGTTGGCGGACTGGCGGCCAACCTTTTAATCGTCAACGTGGCGCTACGCAAGCCCGGCATGGCCGACGAACGGGACTTAAGAATAGTCGAGAGGGCGCCCCGTGTCCAGTGGCCGGCGGTCGTCGTGGCGCTGGCGGTATGGATGATTGTCCTCACCGAAGTCTACAGCGAAACCGGCCAGATTCCGTCGGTCTTCATGTACGTGATATTCATGTCGGTCCTCATCGTCAGCACACTGGCGCAGTGTCTGGGTATATTAATCGGCTACTGGATGAGTCGATAATTTGTTATAAGTAAAAGGAGGTAATTGACCATGACCATCAGTCAGAAAACCGCCTGGGCGCAACTGGCGATATTCGGCGTGCTGGTAATCGGCTGGATAATTTTGTTCTCGATAAACGGGACCGTATTCTACTGGCAGGACGAAACCATGAAAATGACTTTTTACTGGCTCTGCGCCGCCGCCTTCGGCGCGCTGGTCGTCATGAACGTGGTCGCCGGTATCCTGAAAAGCAGCCTTAAAGCCATTACCGACGAGCGCGACAAGGGGATTTTCCGCAGGGCTTCACTGTGGGCTACCGGCGTATCCTACAGCGTCGTCGCCGCCCTGCTGCTGGCGCTCGCCATCACCTACATGGAAAAAGGCAGCGAGTCCATCCCCGTCTACTTTCCCCTATTCATCGTTATCGTCGGCGGCGTAACGCTGATACTCACGCAGGCCATCACGGCCCTGCTGCTGTACGGTCGGAAGGTGAACCATGCCGAGAGCTAGGATAAAAAATCGTATCCGGCGACTGCGCTTCGACCACGACGAGATGACTCAGGAAGAACTGGCGAGTCGAGTCGGCTGTACGCGTCAGACCATCATCGCCCTGGAGCAGGGCAAGTACGTGCCGTCTATCGAGCTGGCTTTCAAGATTGCAGAGGCTTTCGGCGTGAAGCTGGAAGAAGTCTTCCAGTACGAGGAATAAAGGAGTAGAATAACCAGTATGAAAAAGGTACTCGTACACGTCTGCTGCGCCCACTGCGCCGCTTATACCGTGGAACACTGGCGGCGGGAAGGCTACAAGGTCGGCGGGTACTGGTACAATCCCAACATCCATCCCTACACCGAGTATAAAAGCCGACTCGAAAGCATGGAAATCCTGGCGCGTGAGACGGACCTGCCGCTGATAGTCGCCGGGGACTACGACATGCCGGAATATTTCCGCCGGGTGTCGGGGCATGAAAAGGAGCGCTGCCAACACTGCTTCG
>JAFGPF010000011.1 GCA_016926115.1 Dehalococcoidales bacterium
CAAACTCTCCCTTTACCAAAGGGAGAAGCTGCTATCGCGGAAGTGCTTTTCTCATATAAGTTTCCCCCTTTGAAAAAGGGGGACTAAAGGGGGATTTTATAACGGGTGTTAAAGAGGGGCGCCGCCCCTCTTTTAAAAATAATTCCCCCTCTCCTGCTGAAAGCCTTGTCAGGAGAGGGGGACACAGGGGGTGAGGTTCATCAGACTGAACTCAGCTTGACGCACCCCCGCCGTTGCATATATCCTTAAACCACCACACTAAAACCGCAAGACAAGGAGGCTCGCCATGGCTGTAAAAGTCCCCAAAGGCTGGTACGATATCACCGTCCCCCTCAAGCAGGGGATGCCACCTTTCCCCACCGACCCCTTTCCCCCTAAGATTTATCGACTCCACGACCGCACCATGGGCGCCAAGGTAGACATGTCCGTGCTGGAAATCATCTCCCACACCGGCACGCACATCGACGCGCCGCTGCACTTCATCGAAGGGGGAAGCAGCATCAGCGATATGCCCCTCGAAGCGACCATCGGGCCGGCGCGCGTCATAGAAATCAAGGACCCGGAGACAATAAAAGTAGCGGAACTGGAAAAGCACGACATCAGGAAAGGCGAGCGGATACTCTGCAAGACGCGCAACTCCCCCGGAGTATACGAAAGCGCGACATTCGTCGAGGACTACGTTTACCTGGAAAATGACGCCGCCGATTACCTCGCGGAAAAGAAAATCATACTCTTCGGACTGGACTGCATCACCATCGGGTACTTCAAACAACTGGACAACATCGCCCACACGCACGAGGCGCTGCTCGGGGCGGGGGTCTATATCCTCGAGGACTGCGCGCTGGAGCACGTGCCTCCCGGCGAGTACGAACTACTCTGCCTGCCGCTGCTCATGTACAAAGGCGACGCCGGGCCCTGCCGTGCGATTCTCCGGCCGCTCAAGTAAAAAAAGAGGGGGCATCAGCCCCCTCTAAAAATTTCATTTCACATAATATAACGCTGGCATCTGTCAATCGGGTTCAGCCCCGCTGCCATTCCACGAAATTTTCCCGAAAAAGAGACTTTTTTAACATCTTCTTAATATTCACAGGGGTAGAATGGATATATAACGATTGAACTAAAATACGGGGTTACCCCTTACCAAAGGTACGGGTTGCGGAGTTGACCCCGCAAGGCGGAGACGTGATACAATATAAACAGAGGCCGGGGTAACCTGAGACTACCCTTAATCGTTATATATAGTAAGGGTAGTTTTTTTGTGACTTTTTTGTGAGGGTTTCAGCAACGTTTGAGATTTAGTTGTGTTGTGCCCTTTGTAAGATTAGTAACGATTCTATCGTTTTCCGGATTTTTACCGCGCAAGGAGGATAGTGGCAAAGATACAGAGTAAAACAATTAACATTGACGGACTGGACGTGAATTACTACGTCGCCGGCCAGGGAGAACCCCTGGTGGTGATTCATGGAGGAGGCGGGGACGCGCGTACCTGGTGGGACAACATCACCGAGCTTTCCAAGAAATACACCGTCTACGCTCCCGACCTGCCCGGCTACGGCGGCAGCCAGCCGCTCGACGGGACGTACTTCATACCGGAGCTTTCCGAGTTCATGGAGAAGTTCGCCGCGAAGCTGGGACTGGAGAAATTCTACCTCGTGGGGCATTCGCTGGGAGGCGGTGTCGCCCTCGACTATGCATTGAAGATGCCCCACCGCGTCAGGAAACTGGTGCTGGTAAGCAGTCTGTGCCTGGGCAGGGAAATCGCCTTCTGGGTCAGGCTCCTCTCCGTTCCCGCCCTGCTGAAGTCCGTCGGCGCACTGTCCCTGGCCGTGCTAAAGGGCATGAAATGGCTCATCATGAGGATGCTGAATCCCGCCCTGATTATCATGCCGCTTTCTCCCGCCAGCGTATATGTCGGCGGCAGCATTACCACCTTCAGACAGCAGTCGCTGGTGCTGGAAAACAGGCTTTCCGAGATACGGGTGCCGACGCTGCTCGTGTGGGGGGCTAAAGACCCCATCGTGCCGGTGAGGCATGCCTACGCGGCGGCAAAAGTCATCCCCGATTGTCAGGTGAAAGTGTTCGAGGCCCGGGGACATAATGTTCACCGCGACGAGCTAAGGCAGTTCTCCGATATCGTCCACGTCTTTCTGGGCTAGACATGCTCCGCAGCCATGAGTTCAGCCTGGTAGCGGCGGAACTCCGCGACGATGTCCTTGTGCCTGACAAGCGCCTCACCGATACCGTACTGCTTGCTCATGCGTAAAGGCACGCAGCAGCAGGAGCAGCAGGAGCATATCGCGTAGAAATCTCCCCGGCACTTAGCGATGGAAAGAATTAAACCCCGCCGGTGGCTGTCTCTCAGGATTTCGGCGGCTTCTTCCCGGGTAATCTCACGGGAGTCGTCGGGCATTTGTTCGCGGAGGATATGCTCGGTAGGTCCCAGCAGTATCTCATTATCCCGGGGGTTATCACAATTTTTATAGATTGTCCGGCAGGTACAGGGTGCCCTGGCGACACCCTCGGCGATGGACACCAGTTCCTCCGCCTCCTCCGGCGTGAGCAGGTAGACACCATGCAGGTTTTTCCCATACATATTGGCCACCCACCGTACCAGTCGACCCAGCAACGGTATCTTCGTCCACGCGGCGAAGAACATGTAAACCCGGAGGATGCCCTGGCGGTGCCGGTCATAAAGTTTAAGGGTATGGTGCATGATATATCCATCCGTCCTAGAGGCGCGGTTTGCAGATGAGCTCCTTCACCTTGAGATTGAAAAAGCGGTGAACGTTCTCCGGCTGGAGTACGTACGCCGTATCGGCGCCGCGACCCGTCCCGCCGATGGACACTATTTCTTCGTCGGTACGCACCAGTCCGGCATCGGCTGCCATGGCGGCGATCTCCAGGGCTACCTTGGTGCCCTGCCCGAAGGTGCGCAGCGTCATGGCGGCAACATCACCGATAACCGGCTGGGGCGCGGGTGGACCGTCGCCGCGATTCAGGGCGCGGTGCAGATTGCCGAAGGCATGACCGGTGGTAAGGATGATGCCGCCCTTATCCTCGACGACTTTATGGTTCTCGTCGGTGAATTCCTGGGTATTCGGCTCGCGGAAGCCGGCGACGTGGGTAACCACGATTACCTTATATCCCTTAAAGACGTCCACGGCTTTGACGGCGGTCTTGCCGACGGTAGAGGCTACCACCACCGTCTTGATACCCAGCTCGTCCCCGCGCGCCTTGGCCAGGGCGAGCGTCCTGTCCGTATTATCGTCGCCGCCGGGTTTATCGAAGTAGGTTGTCTTTGATTCCATGATGCTCCTTATTTCACGCATAATGATATAAGAAAGAAGGTCTCTACAGTGTGAGTTTAACACTGGGTCGTCCGGTGTTTCAAGCGAAAATACGAAGGGATAACGATTGCCTGCCGGGTTGCGGTGTGATATAGTTGAAATAAATGAAAACTGAGTCCGAATTCATCCCTTCCGGAGGGATTACCTTGCCCGAAGGGTTCGTTGCCGGCGCTACCAGCGCCGGTATTAAATATAAGAACCGTCCCGACCTCGGCGTGCTTTATTCGGAAGCTCCGTGCGCGGCGGCGGCTGTCTTTACGAGCAACAAGGTCAAGGCGGCCCCGGTAATCCTTTCGCAGCAGCACCTGCAGGATGGTAAAGCCGAAGCCGTGGTGGTGAACAGCGGCTGTGCCAATGCCTGTACCGGCAAGCGGGGCATGAAAGACGCCGTGGAAATGGTGAAACTGGTTGCCGGGAAGCTGGGAATCGTGGAGGACGACGTGCTGGTGGCGAGCACCGGTGTTATCGGCACGATGCTGCCGATGGAGCATATCCGGGCGGGGATAGAGGAAATAACGCTCAACACCGAGGGCGGGCACGAACTGGCGCGGGCGATAATGACCACGGACACCGTGCCCAAGGAGGTGGCGGTCAAGGCGGGAGGGTTTACCATCGGGGGGATGGCGAAAGGTTCGGGGATGATACACCCCAACCTGGCTACCATGCTCTGCTTTTTAACAACCGATGCCAATATAGATGCGGATTATCTCCGGACCGCGCTGAAGGAAGCGGTGGATATCTCGTTCAACATGCTGTCAATCGACGGTGACGACAGCACCAACGACATGGTGCTCATCATGGCGAACGGGAAGTCCCGCGGCGAGCCGGTGGTGACGGGAAGCGAGCAGGCGGAGGTATTCCGGGAGGCGCTGAATAAAGTCTGTATCTACCTTGCGAAGGAACTCGCCCGCGACGGCGAGGGGGCAACCCGGCTCATCGAGGTGAACGTCAGCGGCGCCGTCAGCCCGGAGGACGCCCGGACAGCGGCGCGGACGATTGTGGGTTCGACGCTGCTGAAGGCGGCGGTGCACGGCAGCGACCCCAACTGGGGTAGGATAATAGCGGCGGCGGGCAGGAGCGGCGCGGCGCTGGAAGAGGACAAACTCTACCTCGAGATAGGCGGCATCTGCCTGGTAAAGGACGGCGCCCCCGTCAACTATGATAAGGAGAAGGTGGTAAAGCACCTCGGCGGCGACGAGGTGCGCATCGACCTGAAGCTGAATATGGGAGACGCCGCAGCCACGGCATGGGGTTGCGACCTTTCCGAGGAATATGTAACCATTAACAGCGAGTACACCACGTGACACTCGCGGGATAAAGAGATGAAGGATATAACGGTAATCAAGATAGGCGGCTCGACCTTCGGGAACCGCGACACGACCATCGAGGACATTGTCGCCCTCCAGAAAAAGGGCAAATCGCTGGTGGTTGTGCACGGCGGGGGCGGGAACGTCACCGAATGGCTCAAGCGACTGGGTATAGAAACGAAGTTCGTCCGCGGGGAGCGCGTGACCGATTTACCCACGCTGGAAGTAGCGACCGCGGTGCTGGCGGGACTGAGCAACAAGGAAATCACGGCGGCGATCAACGTCGCCGGAGGTAAAGCGGTGGGCATCAGCGGCATCGACGGGGCCCTCGTGGAGAGTAGGGCGAAGAGTAAAGAGATGGGCTACGTGGGGGAGGTGGTGAAGGTAAATACCGCCGTCCTGGAAACGCTGCTGGAGGCGGGTTTTATCCCTGTCGTCTCCTCAATCAGCCTGTACTCGGTCGATAAGCCCGGCGACGCCCCGCCGATGATTAACGTGAACGCCGACCCCGCCGCAGGGGACCTGGCGGCGGCTATCGGGGCGGGACGCCTGATATTTATGACGGATGTCGCCGGTATTACCGGTGCCTCCGGGAAGGTGCTGCCGAAAATATCGGCAAACGAGGCGGAGTCGCTGATAGCTTCCGGCGTGATTGCCGGGGGCATGATTCCCAAGGTAAATGCCTGCCTGAAGGCTTTAAAAACAGGCGCGATTACACGTATAATAGATGGTAGAAAGCCGCATGCCCTGCTGAAGGAGTTCGACGGGCAGGAAGGCGGCACGACGATAGAAAAATAAAAATGGGGAGTCTAAGAGGGGCGAAGCCACTCTTCCCTAAAATCCTCCCCATCTCCTTTGAAGGAGAGGAGGATACAAGATGGTGAGGTAGATAAACTCACCGGAGAAAAGGCAGAGAAATGACCGACTGGCAGGAACTGGAAAGTAAATACTACATGCAGACGACGGTACGGGTTCCGGTGACCCTGGTGCGCGGCGAAGGCGCGCGCGTCTGGGACGACAACGGAAAAGAATACCTGGACTTCGTCAACGGGCTGGCGGTCAACTGCCTGGGGCACTGCCACCCCGTGATTACCCGGACCCTTAATGAGCAGGCGCGTATCCTCGTGCAGACTTCCAACTGGTACTATACCGTCCCGCAGATAAAGCTGGCGCAACTGCTCGTGGAGAACAGCTGCATGGACAAGGTCTTCATATGCAACAGCGGGCTGGAAGCCAACGAGGGCGCGGTCAAACTGGCGCGCCGCTACGGGCACCTGCGCCTGGACGGCGCTTACGAGGTGATTACGACCATGAATTCGTTTCACGGGCGCTCCCTGGCGCTTACCGCTGCCAGTGGACAGCCGGGCATGCATACGCCCTACATCCCGCTGCCGGAAGGCTTTATTAACGTGGCAAACAACGAAATCGAGGCTATAAAGTCGGCGACCACGGACAAAACGTGCGCCGTGATGCTGGAGCCGGTACAGGCGGAGGGGGGCGTCAACCTCGCCGACGACGATTACCTGCAAAAAGTTAGAGACTGGTGCGACAGCAAGGGCATCCTGCTCATACTGGACGAAGTCCAGACGGGGATAGGTCGCCTCGGGACGCTGTTCGGCTACCAGTTATACGGTGTGGAACCGGATATCATGACGCTCGCCAAGGGACTGGGTGGCGGCATACCCATCGGGGCGGTGCTCGCCAGGGAGAGAGCCGCCGTGTTCGTCCCCGGCGACCATAATTCCACGTTCGGGGGGAACCCGGTCACCAGCGCCGTCGCCTGCGCCGTATTGCAGTACGTAGTAGATAACGATATCCCCGGCAACGTCAAGAAGGTCGGGCAATACCTCATGGATAAGATGGAGGGACTGAAAAGCAAGTATCCCTTCATCACCGGGGTGCGGGGTCGCGGCTTTCTCGTAGCTATCGAATTGAACGAAGACACGGCGCAGGACGTATTGATGGCGTGCCTGGAGAAGGGGCTGCTGATAAACAAGCTCAAACCTAATGCCGTACGCCTGTTGCCCCCGCTGATTGCCGGAAAAAAAGAAATCGACCAGGCTATCGGGATACTGGACGAGGTATTTTCTGGCATTGTTGCGTAAATGTTGTTAAAATGAAGTCGGTAAAGAGACGGTAATGTTTAAAAAAATCGGCAGCCTGGGGATTCTGACATTACTGTTGGCGGTTCCCCTGCTTGCCATTATCTGGCTGACTATATTCGATTCAGAGGTCGGAATGGCTAGAGATATTGGGATACAGGAACCCCCCTTGACCGAATGCGATTATTCTTCGGTGCCGCAAACAGTAATCGACGACGCCGTTGAAATTGCTGGCGAGTTGATAGGGAAGGGACAGGAGAACATCCAGAACTTCGTCGACCAGCTGGTGGCGCTGTATACCGAGGTAAAAGACCTGGATGTCGTCATTATCTTCAACTCGGGTGGCTGGGGATGGAACCTGACGAACGAAACACCCGGCTGGTCGAGTATTCTTACCGGTATAACGTCGCAGTTAAAAAGCCAGGGATACGATTCCAAGGTGCTGAACTACCGGCGCACCAGCAGCGGCATGACTGGCTGTCTCCAGGAATTCTACGAAGCGGCAACACGGTACCCGAACAAGGCAAAAGACCTCGCCTGGCGGGTAGAGTTCCTCACCGACCATCTACCCAATCTAAGGATTATCGTCGCCGGCGAGAGTACCGGCACGGTCATTTCCGATAAGACCATGGGTATTCTGGAAGACAAGACCCAGGTCTATAGCATCCAGACGGGCACGCCTTTCTGGTACAAGCCTACAGCGCTGGACAGAACGTTGCTCATGAACAGCAACGGGAAGGGCGTCGATACTTTCAGCTACGGCAACGTTCCCGCCATGATATGGGCTACCGTCAAGGGGTGGTTCGGGTTGACTTCCCCGGACGATAATCCGGGTAACATTTTAAGCTGGCTGAAGGCACCCGGGCACGACTATTCATGGCAATATCCGGGTGTCTGTTCGGAGGTCGTCGATTTCCTGGACACTAATTTCGGAAAAAAAGAATAATGGCCTCGTTTGAGGGAGGAAGATAGTGACGGATAAGGTTGTACTGGCATACAGCGGCGGCGTGGATACCTCGGTGGCCATCGAATGGCTGCATGAAAAATATAACCTGGACGTAATCGCCGTGACCATAGACGTCGGCAATGAGAAGGACTTTACCACAGTCAAACAAAAGGCGCTGGATGTCGGCGCGGTCAAGTCGCTGGTAATCGACGGCAAGGAACTGCTCGTGAAGTATTTCCTCTTCCCGGCTTTACAGGCGAACGCCCTCTACGAGGGGCAGTACCCGCTGGCGACGGCCCTGGGGCGACCGCTTATGGCAAAGCTGCTGGTGGATACGGCGGTGGAAGAAGGAGCGGTGGCGATAGCCCACGGCTGCACGGGTAAGGGGAATGACCAGGTCAGGTTCGAGGTGGGCATCAACGCCCTGGCGCCGGATATGAAAATCCTTGCCCCCGCCCGCGAGTGGGGCATGACGCGCGACGAGACGATAAAGTACGCCGAGGAACACGGCATACCCGTTCCCATAACCGCTTCAAGCCCTTATTCAATCGACGAGTGCATATGGGGGCGGGCAATCGAATGCGGCGTGCTGGAGGACGCCTGGGCGGAACCACCGGACGATGCGTATAAATGGACGAAGTCGCCGGAGAAAGCCCCGGACAAGCCTCAGTACGTGGAAATAGGGTTCGAGAAGGGCATTCCGGTGACCATCGACGGCAAGAAGATGGCAGGTCTTGCCCTCATCGAAAAGATGAACGAAGTCGCCGGCAAGCACGGCATCGGCAGAATCGATATGATAGAAAACCGGGTCGTCGGCATAAAGTCGCGTGAAATCTACGAGGCCCCGGCGGCAGTCGCCCTCATCAAAGCCCACGAAGCGCTGGAAGAGATGACCATGTCCAAGGACCAGCTGCGATTCAAGCAGAAAGTTCAAACAGAGATGTCCGACCTTATTTACAACGGATTCTGGTTCAGCCAGCTCAACCGCGACCTTTCCTCTTACATAATCAGCTCCCAGCGATACGTCACCGGCACGGTCAGGCTTAAGCTGTTCAAAGGGCAGGCGACCGTGGTGGGGCGCAAGTCCCCGTGGTCGCTTTACAACCTGGCGCTGGCGACCTATGATAAGGGCGACAAGTTCGACCAGAAAGCCGCCGAGGGGTTCATACACCTCTGGGGACTGCCGGTCAAGACGCAGGCGCAGATACAGCTGCTGGGGGACAAAGAAGGACCTCTCTCAATCATGGGGCAGGACGAGACAGGGGAAGAATAATATGAGTCATATCAGGGGAAGGTTCAGCAAACCGGCTGACAGGGCGGTAACACACTATACCGCCTCGCTCCCCTTCGACCGCAGGCTGTACCGGCACGATATCGCCGGCAGCGTCGCCCACGCCAGGATGCTCGCCGGACAGGGCATCATCTCCGACGAAGAAGCCTCTAAAATCACCGCCGGATTGGAAGACATCCAGGCGGAGATAGAGCAGGGTAAGTTCCAGTTCAAGGCGGAACAGGAAGACATCCATATGGCTGTGGAGTCCCGCCTTATCGAGAAAATCGGGGAGGCGGGACGCAAGCTGCATACCGCCCGCTCCCGCAACGACCAGGTGGCGCTGGACACGCGGCTTTTCACTAAAGAGGCAATCGCCGATACTCTCAACGAGATTAAAATAATGCAGCGGGCATTACTCGACCGGGCGGAAGCCAGTATCCACGTGGTTATGCCCGGTTATACCCATTTGCAGGTAGCGCAGCCCGTCCTGCTGGCACACCACTTGCTGGCCTACTTCGAGATGCTCCGGCGCGACAGCGAACGATTCAACGATTGCCTTACGCGAGTAGACGTGATGCCGCTGGGCAGCGGGGCGCTGGCGGGGGTAGCGTACGATATAGATAGAGAATTTCTGGCTAAAGAACTGGGGTTCAGTCAGGTAAGCCGGAACAGCCTGGACGCCGTGTCCGACCGTGACTATATCCTCGAGTACGAGGCTGCGGCGTCTATCTGCATGATGCACGTTTCGCGCCTCGCCGAGGAAATGGCGCTGTGGTCGTCGGCGGAGTTCGACTTCATTGAGCTCGACGATGCGTACGCCACCGGCAGCAGCATCATGCCCCAGAAGAAGAACCCGGACGTCGCCGAACTGGCGCGCGGCAAGACGGGGCGGGTCTACGGCAGCCTGATGGCGCTGCTGACGACGATGAAAGGACTGCCGCTCGCCTATAATAGCGACATGCAGGAGGACAAAGAGAGACTCTTCGACGCGGTGGATACGCTCATATCCACGCTGGGGGTCATGGCGGGCATGGTGCGGACGCTTAAGGTCAAGTCGGACAACATGGCAAAGGCGGTGGACCGTGGCTATATCCTGGCGACGGACTTAGCCGATTATTTAGTAAAAAAGGGCGAGTCCTTCCGCAACGCCCATGAAATCGTCGGGAAGCTGGTAAACTACGCCGCGGAAAAAGGAAAATCATTCGCGGAACTCAGTATCAACGAATATAAAAAATCCTCGCCGTTATTCGGCGAGGACGTATTTAAAATCAATATCAAGTCGTCGCTGACAGCCAGGGACATTGCCGGCGGTACGGCGCCGAAACGCGTAAAGCAGGCGCTGGCAAAGGCACGTAAAATGGTGGGGCAGGGGTAACGGCGGAGAGGTCATCAAGCGCTGGCGAGTTTTTGCTGGGTACGCAGGCACCGGGTGCACAGGTTCATTTTCTTGGGCTTACCGTCGATATATACAGTAGCGGGATGGATATTGGGCGTCCAGCGCCGGTTGGTGCGGTGCTTGGAATGACTGACATTATGACCGAACTGAGGTGTTTTCCCGCATAAATCGCACTTCAATTAAGACTCCTTTGGTACCGGAAAGGCTATTGCAATATTTACTAATACATAGTAACATAGTGCATCAAGATTAGCAAGAAGTGCATCCTTGGTGGGGGACCTGCATAATCAGTCTGGCAAGGATGGTGTAATATGAACCAAAAGAATTCCGTAGCCGGGCAGGAACTGAGAGACATGTTCTCGGCGGCTGCCTCCTGGCTGGAGAAAAGCTCCGCGGAAATAGACGCATTGAACGTATTCCCGGTGCCGGACGGCGATACCGGGACGAATATGATGCTGACCATGCGCTCGACGATGGACGAGGCGTATCGCGCCCCGGACCACTCCGCCGCCGGTATCGCCCACGCCATGGCGCGGGGCGCCCTGATGGGGGCGCGCGGCAACAGCGGCGTTATCCTCTCCCAGATATGGCGGGGACTGGCGCAGGGACTGGAAGAAAAAGAGACCTTTACCGCCGCCGACCTTGCCGCGGCATTTCAGCAGTCGGCGCAGATTGCCTATAAAGGGGTCAGCAATCCGGTGGAAGGCACCATGCTGACGGTAATGAAGGACGCGGCGGCTGCCGCCCAGGCGGAGGTGGACGCCGGCAACGAGGATATAATCTCCGTCATGGAAGCCACGGTGAACGCCGCGGCGGAGTCTGTCGCCAATACACCAAAGCTGCTCAGGGTGCTGCTGGACGCCGGGGTAGTCGACGCCGGAGGGCAGGGCGTTTATACGATTCTGGAGGGCGCGCTGCGTTATCTCCGCGGAGAGACGGAACTCATGCGCCTGCGCAAGCCCCAGATAATCGTCAGCGACCTGCCGCACGTCGTCTCACAGCCGCAGTCCATCTCCGTCGAAGAAGTGCCTTATGGTTATTGTACCGAGTTCCTGCTCAAGGGAGAAAAGCTGGAGCCGGAGACTATCAAGAAGAGGCTTTTAAAGAAAGGCGAATCGCTGATTGTCGTCGGCGATGATTCGGCAGTGCGCATCCATATTCATACGCTGACGCCCGGTAATATCCTCCAGTTCGCCGCCAAGCTGGGCACGATGCACCAGGTGAGTATACGCAACATGGACGAACAGCACCAGGACTTCATGGAAATGCAGAAAGACAGGATGCCCACTGCCGATACCGCCGTAATCGCCGTGGTCGCCGGAGACGGGCTGTCGGAAGTCTTCGGGAGCCTGGGGGCAGCCGCCGTGGTGCACGGCGGGCAGACAATGAACCCCAGCACCAAGGATATCCTCCAGGTGGTGGTAGCGACTTTTTCCGATAAAGTCATTATTCTACCTAATAATAAAAACATCATCGCCACCGCCAACCAGGTGCAGGCTTTAACCGAGAAGAAGATAGCGGTAGTGCCCAGCAGGTCGATACCGCAGGGCATCGCAGCGCTGCTGGCGTTCGATTACGAGGCGGAGTTCAATACCAACGCCGAAATCATGGAGAAGGCGCTGCCATCGGTAAAGACAATCGAGATTACGCGCTCGATACGCGCCACCAAGATAAACGGACTGAAAATCAAGCGCAAACAGCCCATCGGACTGCTCGACGGCGAGCTTATTGCGGTGGGCGATACCAACCTCGAAGTCATCACCCAGCTACTGTCCAGGCTGGACCTGGAAAAGTCAGAGGTGGTAACCATATACTTCGGCGAAGACGCGGTGGAGGAAGAGACCGAGCAGATTTACAACAGCATCGCGGAACAATATACTCACCTTCAGGTAGAAACGATTCGCGGCGGTCAACCGCATTATAGCTATATCATATCCATCGAATAGAAAGGTGGTATACGAGCATGGCAGTTAAAATCGTTACCGATACGTTGTCCGATATTACCGGAGACTTAATTGATGAGCTTGGCATAACCGTGATTCCGCTCTACGTACGTTTCGGCGAGACGGTCTATAAAGACAGGGTGGAGATTACCAGCGAAGAGTTCTACCGCCGGCTGGTAAGCGAACCGCATCTGCCTTCCACCACGCAGCCGACGCCGAATGACTTTCTCCAGGTATACGAATCGCTGGCCAGGGAGACCGATGAAATCCTGGTGATCGTCGTTTCCAGCAAGCTCAGCGGCACCTATCAATCGGCGACACAGGCAAAAGAAATGATGCAGGGGAAGTGCCGCATCGAGGTGGTAGACTCGCTATCCGTCGCCATGAACATGGGACTGATAGTTATTGCCGCGGTAAACGCCGTTAAAGCCGGCGCGAACCTGGATGAAGCCGCTAACCTGGCACGCGGGGCGATATCGCGTTCGCATCTTGTCGCTTACTTCGATACGCTGAAGTATCTCGCCAAGGGCGGGCGTATCGGCAAAGCCAGCGGACTGCTCGGTTCGCTGCTGTCCGTTAAGCCGTTACTCACCATAAGGGAAGGTGAAATGGCGCCGCTGACGAGGGTCCGCTCCCTGAGCGCGGGACTCGACTACATATACAATTATGCCGCCGGGTTCTCCAACATAGAACTTATGGCGGTGGAGCACTGCACGACCCCCGATGACGCCGACCTGCTCGTGGAAAGGCTCGGAGATATATACCCCAAGGAGAAAATATACCGCTCCGTAATAAGTCCGGTCATCGGCACGTATTCCGGGCCTAAAGCGCTGGCTATAACTGTACTGGAAGGTGAGAAGAAGTAATGACAATCAAGGTTGTTACCGATAGCGTCTCCGATATTTCTCCGGCAATAGCTGACATACTGGGGATTACGGTGGTGCCGCTTAACGTTGTCTTCAGCGGTTACACTTACCGCGACGGCGTGGACATGACCACCGACGAATTTTACGAGAAGCTGGAGAAAGAGGAAATCCACCCGACCACCTCGACGCCGGCGCCCCAGGTCTTCGCAGAAGCGTACGACCGGCTGGCCGACGAAACGGACGGGATTCTGGTAATAACCATCGGGAAAAAGCTAAGCGCCACCGGGGAGTCCGCCATCAAAGGTGTCGAGGCGATGAAGAAGAAGTGCCGGGTGGAGGTGGTCGTCTCCGAGCTGGCGATGATGGCGGAGGGGCTGCTGGCGATTGCCGCCGCCAAGGCGGCGCGCGACGGCGCTAAGCTCGACGAGCTGGTGAAACTGACGAATCATAATATTCCTCGTGTCGGTATACGTATTGCCTTCGATACGCTGGAATATCTCCACCGGGGAGGGAGAATCGGCAAGGCGCAGGCATTAATGGGTTCCATGCTGGGAATCAATCCCATTCTCGGTATCAAGGACGGCGAGGTGTTTCCTTTCGGCAGGGAACGCTCGCGTGCTAAAGCTATCGACCATCTGTATAAATTCGTCGCGGGCTGTAAGAAAATAGAGGAACTGGCGGTGGAAGACGCCACCACCCCGGAGGAGACCGGGGCTTTCGTCGAGCGCCTCGGCGCCGTGTATCCGCGAGAAAAGATTTATCTCTCCAAGGTAAGCCCGGTAATCGGCACCAATGTGGGGCCGAGCGCCATCGGGGTAGCCGTGCTTGGAGATTTATAGAACGATACAGTAATAAATCATATTTATCATGCCTGTTAAGATTGTTACCGATAGTGTCACCGATATCCCCGCCAGGGTGGTCGCCAAACTGGGGATTACCGTAATACCGATACTGGTGCGTTTCGGGGAAGAGACGTACCGCGACGGCATCGATATTACCACCGACCAGTTTTTCCAAAAACTGATAAACAGCAAGGTCATGCCGACCACGTCCGTGCCTTCGATGGACCTGTTCGCCCGCACCTACGCCAGGCTCGCCGAAGAAACAGACGAAATCCTGGCTATCATGCTCAGTTCCAGGCTCAGTGGAATTTACAACGCCGCCGTCCAGAGCGCCGAGCTTGTGGAAAGCGATTGCCGCATCGAGGTCATGGATTCCGGGTGCGCGGTCATGGCGCAGGGGTTTGTCGTCATCAGGGCGGCACAGGCGGCTCTGGAGGGGGCAAGCCTCGACGAGATTATGGAACTGGTCAAGCGCGACCTTCCACGCGTCGAGATACGCGCCGCCTTCGATACGCTGGAATTTCTCCACCGGGGCGGGCGAATCGGCAAGGCGGCGGCCCTGATGGGGTCGATGTTGAAAATCAATCCCATCGTCGCTTTAAAAGACGGCGTGGTGGAGCCGGCGGGGAGGGCGCGTTCCCGGGCGAAGGCGATAGACCACCTGGTCGACTTCGCGGAGAGTTATTCCAATATCGAAGAACTGGCGGTCGAGGGCGGCGACTGCCCGGAGGACGTCGATAACCTCGTGGAGAGGCTCGGTAACATCTTTCCAAAAGAGCGTATCTACCACTCCCGCGCCACCCCGGTAATCGGCGCGCATACGGGTCCGGGACTTATCCTCGTCGCCGTGCTGGGTGATAAATAAAGTTTTCCACCCCACCAACCCTCGTTAATATCTTTTCCCACCCAAACCGCCAAAATTCCCTCTCTCACTCTCGCCTTGCGAAGGGGAGAGGATGATTGCGCAAACCGTATAATTAAAATTCTATGCGTGTCTGTCTCCCTCCTTACAAAGGAGGGACTAAGGGGGATTATATATGGGGCGTCTAAGAGGGGCGCAGCCCCTCTTCCATATAATCCCCCCCCCCTGTGACACCTCGTCAGGAGAGGGGGATTAAGGGGGTGAGGTAGACGTTAATAATCATTCTCGTGGTTTCCGGATTTATGTTAGAATAACCACGTGACCAAGCTGCACCGTACCGGGCTTTTTATCATGCTTGCCGGAGTCGTTCTGGCATTCGCAGGTTTCTATATAGCCGGGACTATCGGTGTTATTGAATTCAGTTCGCAGTATTTCTGGACCTTCGTGCTGTTTCCCCTCTTAATCGCCGCGGCGGTAACCGGCTTATCCTGGAAATGGCCGATTGCAGGCGGTCCCGCCGGAGTGGCAAGTCCGCTGGCATTATTTTTCGTCACTGAAATGGAAACGTTGTATATTTGTATATATTCCGCAGCCATAACGCTATTTTTTGCCGGTGGAGTATTATTACTAATAAATTCCATCAGGGCGGGTCGCGGGTAGCAGTAAATGATGAACGCCGATTCATTGCGTAAAATTCTCGACCTCGAAAAGCAGAAGGGCTACGCCGATACCGCCGTGTTCGGCGGGCTGGACAGGTTCCTGCGGAACTGGTCGTCCCAGGCCGTGGAGTCGGTGGGAAGCCCCAGGAAGCTGGCGCGCTTTCACAAGCTGTTCAAAGCCGTCTACGGGGACATGACGCTGGAAGAACGGCGGGACTGGGCGCAGGACGTCCTGGCGTTCTTAGACGAATCAGGAAAGAAAGAAAGCCCCGCCGAAACGCCTCCCGGGAAGCCGGCGCGTAAGAAACCGGCGCCGAAAGTAAAGAAGCCGCCGGAGGCAATCGCGGGAACGGGACTAGATTCTCCGGTAACGGTCGTCGAGGGCATCAGCACCGCCCTCTCCGGCAGGTTCGGCAAGCTGGGCGTGAAGACGGTGCGTGACCTCCTCTATTTCTTTCCCCACCGCCACTTGGACTACTCCAGGATGAAGTTTATCTCGCAGCTTGCCGAGGGCGAGGAACAGACCATCGTCGCCAATGTCTGGCAGGCGCAGGAGACCAGGCCGGGAGGCAGGCGCAGCACCGAGGCAATCGTCGGGGACGAGACGGGTAATATCCGGGTAATCTGGTTCAACCAGCCGTACCTGGCGAAGAAGCTGACCACCAACGCCCGCATCATGCTGAGCGGTCGTGTCAGCCTGTTCCGGGGACAGCATGTCTTTCAGTCGCCCGAGTGGGAAATTATCGAGGGGCAGGACCTGGTGCACACCGCCAGGCTGGTGCCGGTCTATCCGCTTACGGCGGGACTGCGTCCGCGGCAGGTCAGGAAGCTGATGAAGGATTTCATCGACCGCTGGGCGGGACAGGTGACGGACTTTCTGCCGGAGACGTTGCGGAAACGGCTCGGCCTGCTGGAACTTCCCGAAGCCATCGGGCAGGCGCATTACCCGGAGGACGAAACGATTAAGGACAGGGCCCGCATCAGGCTGGCTTTCGACGAGCTCTTTTTACTGCAGCTCGGCGTGATGAGCAAAAAGCGCGACTGGCAGGAAAGTCGACCGGGCAACGCTTTCGATATTAAACAATCCGTTATTGATACATTTTTACAGTCGCTGCCGTTCACCCTGACCGCCGCGCAGGACAAGGTGCTTAAGGAGATACTGGGAGACCTGGGGCAGACAAGGCCGATGAGCCGGCTGCTGCAGGGCGAGGTGGGCAGCGGTAAGACGGTGGTGGCTACGGCGGCCCTGCTGGTGGCGGCAGCCAACGGTTATCAGGGGGCTTTCATGGCGCCCACCGAGATTCTCGCCGAGCAGCACTTCGCCACCATCTGCCGGCTGCTTGCCAGGCTGGGTGAGGAAGAAGGGGAGGGGAATATCAGGAGCTACTCCGGCTTGCTGGAGCGCCCTTTGAAGGTGGCGCTGCTCATTGGGGATATCAAGCAGGCGGGTAAGAAGGAAATCCGGAAACAGGTGCAGGCAGGTGGTATAGATATAATCATCGGCACGCACGCCCTCGTCCAGAAGGGGGTGGAGTTCGGCAGGCTGGGCCTGGCGGTGGTGGACGAACAGCACCGTTTCGGGGTGGAGCAGCGCTCGGCGCTGCGGGAAAAGGGGTTCAATCCCCACATGCTGGTGATGACGGCCACGCCGATTCCCCGGACGCTGGCGCTGACGCTGTACGGCGACCTTGACCTCTCGGTAATCGACGCACTTCCACCGGGCCGGCAGACGGTAAAAACCAAATGGCTCAAGCCCAACCAGCGACAGAGCGCCTATGCCTTCGTGCGGAAACAGGTGAAAGAAGGTCGCCAGGCATTCATCCTCTGTCCCCTTATCGAGGAGTCGGAGGCGGTCATGGCGCAGGCGGCGACGGTGGAATACGAGCGGCTTTCCCGGGAGGTCTTCCCTGACCTGAAGCTGGGCCTGTTGCACGGCAGGCTCGCCTCCGCCGACAAGGACGCGGTGATGGAGAGCTTCCGCGCCGGGGAACTGGATATCCTGGTATCCACGCCGGTGATAGAGGTGGGCATTGACATACCCAACGCCACGGTCATGTTCATAGAAAGCGCCGACCGTTTCGGGCTTTCCCAGCTGCACCAGTTCCGCGGTCGGGTAGGGCGTGGCAAAGAACAGAGCTACTGCATGCTGCTGGCGGAAAACCCATCCGAGGTGGCACGGGAAAGACTTGACATAATAGAGAAAACACAGGACGGATTCCAGCTTGCCGAAGAAGACCTCAAGATGAGGGGGCCGGGCGAGTTCTTCGGGACGAGGCAGAGCGGGTTGCCCGACCTGCGCATGGCCAAGATATCCGACGTGGCGATACTGGAACTGGCGCGCCACGAGGCGATAAAGCTCTTCAAAGTGGACCCCGCCCTGGAAAGGGCGGAGCACAGGCTGCTGGAACAGGAAATGGTGCGAGTGTGGGCGGGCGCCGCCGAGTGGAGCTGAAAACCTTATAAATTCTTTATCCTAAATTAATATATTCTTAATGTCATGACCTGGAATATTGTGGTATACTCTTGGCAAGTGCTTAAAAGACGTCCGCAACTCAAGAACGCAGGGTTATATTGAGTTCAACATACGCAAAGGTTATCGTCAATCCGGCAGCCGGGGCCGGTAAAACCGCCCGGTTATGGCCCCAAATCATGGACCTGTTCAAGGGACAGGGCTTGAGGTTCGAGCATGATATCACCGAAGCCCCCGGACACGCCATCGAGCTTGCCCGCGAAGCAGCGTGCAACGGCTATAACATGGTGGTATCCGTCGGCGGCGACGGCACCATCAACGAGATAGTCAACGGGATTTACGCCTCCGGCAATATCAAGGAAGCTTTATTGGGAATCGTCAGCACCGGGACCGGCAGCGACTACATCCGTACCATCGGCATTCCGAAACATTTTAATGACGCCTGCCGGTGTTTCGTGGAACCCAGGCACCTGACCGTCGACTTGGGCATGGTGGAATACGAGAACGACGGGCAGAAGGTGGAACGGCTCTTCGTGAACTTCGCCGGGATGGGCTTCGATGCCGAAATCGTCAGGCGCACCACGCAGCAGTACAAGGCGATGGGCGGGCTGCTTTCATATCTGGTGAGCACTATCGCCACCATTCTGACGTACCGCAACAAGGATATTACCCTGATAGTGGACGGCGGGGTGGTGGACAAAAAAGTATGCACGGTGGTAATGAACAACGGCAGATACGGGGGCGGGGGCATGTTTACGGCGCCCCACGCCACCATCGACGACGGATATTTCGACGTAATGATAATCGGTGATATCAGCAAGCCCGACCTTCTCTGGTCGCTGCCCCGCGTATACCGGGGAACCCACCTGACTCATCCCAGGGTTACCATGAGGAAGGCCAAGGAAATTGAAATACGGTCGGCACAGCCGATGCATATACAGGCGGACGGCGAACTGCTGGGGCAGGTGCCGGCGCGTTTCCGCATCCTGCCCTCGGTATTGAAGATAGTGGGCTAAGCTAAAGGACATGCATACAGGGATTTAGATATGAAAATTTCTTCGACGATTGGCAAGAGCAAGATGAAATATCTCCTGGCAACACTGGTAGCCTTTGTCATCCTGGACGGACTGCTGACGGAGCTGCTTCTCGATGGGGGAATGGCGCGGGAAGGCAATCCGTTTTTACAGCCCCTGGTGGGAGACGCGGGATTCATGGTTCTCAAGGTGGCCGGCTCGCTGCTGTGCGCCTTTATACTATGGGATATTTACAAGAGATTTCCCCGGGTGGCGGCCATCGCTGCGTGGATTGCGGTGGTGGGTTACGCCATCATCGTGGCCTGGAACTCTAGCCTGTTCCTTCTAACCTGATGTCTGCCTTTTTCAGGCTTTCCGTGTCCGGGCGTTTCCAGTTGCGTATGACATCGGGTATTTTATCCACAAACTCGATGTCCCGCGGTAGTTTATAGTCCGCCATGCGCCCCTGGCAGTACTGGCGTATTTCCTGTTCGGTGGCGGTTTCTCCCGGCTTGAGTTTCACCAGCGCTTTAACCGTCTCTCCCCGCACGATATCCGTTATCCCCCTCACCCTGACATCGGCTATCTTGGGGTGGGCGGAAAGGATATCCTCTATATCTTCGGGGAAGATATTCTGTCCCTTCAGAATAAGCATCCTTCTCTTACGGCCGATGATACAGAGTGAACCTTCCTCGTCGAGGTGTCCGATATCGCCGGTATGCAGCCAGCCGGTTCTCATGATTTCGGCGGTGGCCTCCGGCTTGTTATAAAAGCCCGCCATCACCGGCCCCCGGGCGACTATCTCGCCGTCCTGTCCGGGGGGTAGTTCGTTATCGTTCTCGTCGAAGATTTTAATCTCCCAGCAGGGCATAGGTTTACCGGTGTAGCCGATTTTCCCCGAGCCGTCGATGGGAGACACGGTGGCATGGGACACGGTTTCGGTCTGTCCCCAGATATCGATAATATTCATGCCGTAAGACTCTTTGAACATACGGATAATCGGGGGTTCAAGGGGGGCGCCGCCGCTGGCGCAAAGTCGCAGCGAGCTTAAATCGTGATTGATACCCTCGCGTCGGGCGACGTTTATCATCAGAGCGTATATATAAGGGACGCCCATGTACATGGTGCCTTTCAACCGTTCCACGGTCTCCATGAAGCTGTCGATGGAGCGACCCGTCCCCGGCACTACCGCCACGGTGCTGCCCTTATATATGGAAGCCATCAGCACGGAGGTCAAGCCGAACTGGTGGTACATGGGCAGGGCAAACTGCATCAGCACGTCCTTATCTGTCTGCCGGAAGACATAGGCGGAGTTGACGGCTTCGGTGCTGACGCTGTAGTGGGAAAGGGCGACGCCGTGGGGTTTCTGGGTGGGACCGCCGGTGTAGGAGATGATGGCGATGTCCTCCGGTTCCACGTTCACATCTGAGCCGGACGATGGGTATTTGGAGAGAATTTCATTATAGTCGGAAAATTGACCCGCGTATGCGGGGCCGAAGGTAATCACGTGCTCTATGGAATCGAACCGGGGCAGGGCTGACAGCAGCGATTCCAGAGGTGGATTCTCGATAACCAGCACTTCAGGACGGCAGTCGGCGAAGATTCTGTCCAGTTCGTCAGGAATGTACCGGGAATCGAGCGGCACGGCGATGGCGCCGGCTTTCATTATCCCGAAGAAGACGATTACAAACTCCGGGTTACTTGCCTGCATCATCGCCACGCGGTCGCCCTTTTTTACCCCCATCGCTATTAACGCGTGGGCGACGCGGTTGGAGTCCTCATCGAGCCGGGCGAAGGATACCTGCCGGTCTTCCATGAGGATGGAGGTTTTATCTGGGAAACGCCTGACGGCGTTATCCAGCATGGCGTTGAGGTTTCTGAACTTTTCCAGTTCTATCATTCTAGTCCGGGTCTTCCAGAATAATCCTGGCATCCACGGCGACGGCGCCGTCGCCGTAAGCGATAACGGGATTGAGGTCCAGTTCCTTGATTTCCGGGTACTGCGTAATAAAGTCCGCGACCGCCAGCAGCATGTCCGCCAGCCTGGCCTCGTCTACGGCGGGCAGGTTGCGGTAGCCCGTCAGCATCTTATAACCCTTGATTTCCTTTATCATTTCCTTCACGTCCCGCCGGTTGACGGGTATGACGCGCAGGGAAACGTCTTCCAGTATTTCCACGAAGACACCGCCGAGTCCGAACATGAGCACGGGGCCGAACTGGGCGTCCCTGGACATGCCGATAATTATCTCCACGCCCGGGGCTGCCATCTTCTGCACGGATACGCCCTGAATATCGGCGTCGGGGTAACTGCGGCGGGCGGCTGCCATGATTTCATCGAAAGCCTGTTCTGCCTGTTCCGGGGTCTCCAGTCCCAGTCGTATGCCGCCGGCGTCGCTCTTGTGGACGATATCCGGCGAGGCTATCTTGAGCACGACGGGGAATCCCAGTTCCCGGCTGATAGAGGATGCCTCCGCGCGCGATTTCGCGAGTCTGGTATCGTTGACGTTGATGCCCGCCTGCCCGATGAGTGCCTTGGACTCTATCTCGGTCAGGATGGTCCGGTTTTCTTTCCTGGCTCGTTCGATTATCGCCTGCATGTCAGTGGACTTGTCATTATGGGATAATCCAGTATAACAGACATTTATCCGGTTTGAAAAGGTTTGATGTAGAAAGAATATTCACCGATTTGATGTTTATGCCTCTTTCCCTGAGCACTCCCATGGTTTCACCCTCACCCTGGCCATCTCCCCTCAAGGGAGAGGGCATATAACCGCGGGATAAGCCGTAGATGGTGCGAGGGTGGCATGGGTGGGAATAGATATCTAACGAGGGGTGCCGGGGGATGGGGATAAAATAAAGGATTGTCACCTTACCAGGTTCATCATAAAGAAAGAATCGTTACATCTTGTCCGGGGCATTCATGCCCATCAGGTTGAGCGTCCTGCCGAGCACGAGCTTGGCGGCTTTCACCAGCTTAAGGCGCGCCGCGGTCATGGCTTTATCATTCGTGACGACCCGGCACTGCTTGTAAAAGCTGTGGAAGACCGTTGCCAGGTCCTGGGCGTAGTAGGTGAGGTGGTGGGGTTCGAGTGTCTGGGCAATCGTTTCTATGATTTCCGGCAGGAGCAGCATCTTGCGTATCAGGATAAGCTCCGGCTCGGTAGTCAGCAGGGAGATATCGCCATCATCGCTGAAGGCGCCTTTTTCCTGCGCCACCCGCAGGATGCTGGCGATGCGCGCGTGGGCGTACTGGACATAATATACGGGATTGTCCGCCGAATGCTTCTTCGCCAGCTCGAGGTCGAAGTCCATCTGGCTGTCGGCGGTGCGTGACAGGAAGAAGAAACGGCAGGCGTCCGCGCCGACTTCTTCCACCAGCTCGCGCAGGGTGACGATATCGCCGCTGCGCTTGGAAATTCTTACGACCTCGCCGCCGCGGCGCAGGGTGACCATCTGCGAGATGATGACGGTAAGCTGCTCGGGGTCTATGCCGAGGGAGCCGATGACTGCCTTCATGCGGGAGACATGCCCCATGTGGTCGGCGCCCCAGATATCGATTACGCGGTCGAACTTACGCTCCAGGAACTTGTTGAAGTGGTAGGCGATATCGGTGGCGAAGTACGTGGGCGTGCCGTCGGTCCGCACGACCACGTTGTCCTTGTCCTCGCCGAGGGCGGTGGAAACGAACCACGTGGCGCCTTCCCGTTCGGCGAGATAGCCGCCCTTTTTCAGCAGGGACATCGCCGTATCGTACTGCCTGTTGTCATGGAGGCTCTGCTCGCTGAACCAGACGTCGAAGGTAACGTCAAGAAGTTCGAGGTCGGACTTTATCTCGGCGAGCATCTTCTTCAGGCCGATTTCTCCGAGTCGCTCGATTAGCTCTTTTTCCGAAAGCTTATCGAGTTTGTCGCCTTCTTCGATGATGATTTCCTTGACCATATCGACGATGTAATTGCCCAGATAACCGTCGGCGGGCATCTCGACGTCGTTTCCCGCAATCTGGAGATAGCGGGCGTAAAGGGAGCGGCGGAAGGAATCTATCTGGTTGCCGGCGTCGTTGATGTAATATTCCTTCTGCACGGTATAGCCGGCGGAGGTAAGCGCGTTGGCGAGGGTGCTGCCCAGGATTGCCCCGCGACCGTGCCCGACGTGAAGGGGCCCGGTGGGATTGACGCTGACGAACTCAATCTGGACTTTTTTCCCTTTGCCGAGGTCGATGTTGCCGTAGGCATTTCCGTCTTTAAGAATGGAATCTACCTGCCGCGTCAGCCAGTCGTTTTTCAGGGTGAAGTTGATGAATCCGGGCGGGGCGACGGTGACGCTTTCAATCTCGGCGGAGGGCTTTACGAAGTCGGCAATCTCTTTGGCGATGTCCAGGGGGCTGGTGCCGACGGCGCGCGCCAGCTTGAGCGAAATACTCGAAGCATAGTCGCCATGCTCGGCGTTCTGGGGTCGCTCGACGGTAACCTCCGGCAGGGTAAGCTCGGGGAGCTTGCCGGCCTGCTGGGCGGCGATGACCGCCTGCTTGATGAGTTCGGTAATCGTCTCGTTAAGCATCAATGCCCCCGGTTCCAATCCTCCGTGATATATACGCATGAATTATAACATAGTGTCAGTGTAAATGATAAACGTGACGTGGTAGCATCCCTGACTAAAACCACAAGCCGCCTCGTTTGCTTTTTACCTTTCGGCGGGCGATAATTTAAGCAAGGGTATTTTGTTCGTTAATCAGTAGGAGTTAAATAATGAAGGTTGTTTTCGTTGTCCTGGCGTTATTGATTTTAACGGGACTTCCGGCGCTGGCGGGTTGCCAGGAGTTGGCATCGCCGCTGGAGGACTACGAATGGGTGCTGACATCGCACGGGAAATACTGGGAACCGTTGAGTGTCCTGCCGGGCACGGAAATTACGGCTTTCTTCGATAGCGAGACGAAGGAGGTCAGCGGCAGCGCCGGGTGCAATTCATACTTCGGCAGCTACGAGGTGGACCATCTGACTTTAACTATCACCGGCCCGCTTGGCGTCACGGAGATGTGGTGCGGGGAGGAGAAAGGCGAGCAGGAGCGGGTGTATCTGGAGGCGCTGCAGGCGGCGGAGAGCTTCAGACTCATCCAGGGGGGCCTGCGCATCGAGGGGAACGGCTGGCAGTTGAACTATAAGCGGAGGTAGGATTACGGATTACATTCCTTCTCTTTCTTTGTCAGGTTATAAAGCCAGGCTTACCGGACCTGCTGTGAATGCATATGCATCTCACCGTGATTACTAAAAGGAGGGAACTAAATGGGACAGTCGAAATTTGAACAATACATTAAAAGAGACCTGTGGCATAAGTCATATCCTGACGAATTCCATGCCGAGGTCACCAAACCGGTTCTCGGTTTAAGGATAGACGAAATGAAAGGTTCCACCTTTTCTCCCTTCGCGTTATCCTGGGTGCCGATAACGGAAGCCTTTTTAATGGCGCCGGAACCTCATGTACATGACTGGGACGAGTTTCTCATGTTCATCGGCGGAGATGCTACCAACCTGTTAGACCTGGGGGGTGAGGTCGAATTCTCTTTAGGTGATGATCCGGACCACATGGAAAAGTTTGTATTTACGACTCCCACGGTCTTTCATCTTACAAAAGGATTATGGCATTGCCCTCTCAATTTCAAGAGAGTAGATAATCCTGCCAGGCCCGTACTTTTCACCAACCTGATGTTTACCACCGATTACTCCATGAAAAGAGCCAAAGACGATAGATAAAAATTACATGGGATAATTGGGGGATGATACTGGATGGCCTGACTGCGCCAGGGCTGCGACGGGCAAGCCTGAGTGGTAAAAGATAATTTGCGGGGGGGAAGAGGGTAGGGCATGAAATTGGCTATTTCTCCAGCAGGGCTTTTATCTCCCCCGCGTTCAGGCGGCGTACCTCTCCCTCCTTGAGGTCACCGAGAACCAGACCGCCGATACGCACGCGTTTCAGCGCCAGCAGGGGATGCCGTATCTTCTCGAACATGCGGCGTACCTGGCGTTTCCTTCCTTCGTGGATGGTGATGCTGTAGTTGAAAGGAGGACTCGAAGAATCCTGTCTTAACGCTGCCGGGTGGGTCATACCGTCCTCCAGCAGGACGCCGCGCTCAAGCTGACGTATCTCGTCCCGTTTGAGGCTTCCTCTGACCTGCACCAGGTACTCTTTTTTATGCTCGAAAGATGGATGGGTCAGCCGGTAAGTGAGGTCGCCATTATTCGTAAGCAGGAGCAGTCCGGTGGTGTCTTTATCGAGCCTGCCCACGGGATAAAGTCTGAGTTTACGATACCTGGCGGGGATGATGTCCAGTACGGTTCGGCGGCCCTTTTCATCACTGACGGTGGAAACGATATCCGCCGGCTTGTTCAGCATCAGGCAGATTGTGTCGTCGGGCTTGAGATTGACCCCTCGACCATCAACGGAGACCCGGTCTTTCCCCACGTTTACAGGATGGTTGAATGACTCGGCTGTTTCTCCGTTAACTTCGATCCTGCCCTGTTTGATGGCTTCCGCCATGCGGCGGCGGGAGCCGATGCCGGCTTCGGTTAGTGCTTTGAGGAGGGGACTGGTGGACATGAAAAATTCATTCCTTTTAAAACGTTAATCCTGTTCAAGTATATGACTTCCACGTGATAAAAAGAAAGAGGGGCGATACCCCTCTCCGATGAAATGACTATGGACAAAGTCTAGTCTGTCTTTCTAGATAGTGAACGCAGCTGCAACTTTTTCCTGAGGTAACGTACAACCTTCACGGCAATTATCGATAATACTGCAGCCAGAGCCACCCATGGCGCCAGCAGCGCCGCCTTGTTGACGATGAGGATTTTGCCGCCTATCACGGTAGGCGGCGCCCCGCCGCTTGCATCCGTGGTATCGCTGTCGGAACTGTAAGTGTCCGACCACTGTCCCAGGCCTCCCTCCGAGGCGAACGACCATGCCCGGAAACTGTAGGTCTGGTTGTCACTCAATCCGGTGATGTTGGCTGAAGTGCCGGGCCCGAAATAGCCGGTGGTGCCCGATGTAGGCGCGCCGGGATATGTCGCTCCGGCCAGGTATTGCACGGTAATGTTATCCGAGCCGGTGCCGTTAGACCATGTCAGATATACCCAGTCGGTGCCGTGGCTGACTGCCGTGAGGCCGGTCGGGCCGTCCGGCTTGGTCAGGAATTTCTGTTCACTGCCGTATGCCCAGCCGGCGGAATTGTGCGCCATCGCCCGGTAGAAATAGAGTTCGCCGCGGGTAAGTCCGGTAAGTCCATGAGGGAACGTGCCGGTGCCGAAGGAGCCCGATTCCGTCCAGTTGGACGAGTAGGGCGCGCCTGAATCGGTGTCCCACTCGAAGCCGCGGGTATCTGCGTTTTCCCCGCCGGTAGCCGTGATATTACCGTTCAGTGTCGCCGTGGTCTCCTCGACATTACTCGCGGCGCTGGTAGCCACCGTCGGGGCTGAAGGAACACCCTCTTCCGCGTGGAGCGTATAAAACGCCGATGGATTGCTCTGGTTGTTATAGCTGGTCTGGATCCAGCCGGCGCTGCGGGCGACACCGGATATACGGATCTCATCGACGGAGCTTTTCAGCCATCCGTCGGCTTTGCCTTGTCGATTGGTTCTCAGGCTACCGTGGTTGGTCATTGCCGTGGAATAGTCCTGGGTGCCGATGAGATTCCCATTTTCGTATATCTTCATCTCGTCGACTCCACCTGCATCCTTGGCATAGGTGCCGACCACATATAACCACTGGCCGGGATTGCCCACCATGGCGGCTTTCAATGTTATCGCGTCGTTATTTAATCTGAATCTCCATTTTTCGGGCTCGATGACATCAACACCGAATTCAAAGGCGTAATCCGCACTGTTTATCGAATGGGACAGGATCCTCTCAAAGGTGGTATTGTCCGTCCGGTTAATCCACAACTCGATTGTAAGGTTATCGGTCGGTTGCAGGGAAGCATTGGAGCCGAAATCGATGATATCGTTTATTCCATCGAAAGTATCCGCCCCGTCTATCTTACCCGCGGCGTTTTGTGTGCCGGGGGTAGTGATGTTGACCGTTCCGTCGTTATTGTATTGTGTCGAGTCGTAATGGGTACCGGATGTCTCATGGAGATGCTGTATCATTAAAAAGTCGTCGTCCCAGACGTTTTGCGGGTCTTCCTGCGGGGTGCCGATGCCGGCGTTACCGTAGTACATATATATATCCGTATTTGAAGATGAGGAAAGATTGGAGACCTTTACCCAGACGGTCAGGTTGGCGGAAGAGCCGTCGCTGCTGAAGCTTTCAATCTCGTAGGGAATCTCGGTTACCTCGTCGCTTTGAGTGAAGATTAGGTCGTCGCCGTCGGTCTGGGCGTGCGTGCCGATGTCGCTATCGCCGGTAATGCTGATCAGTACGGGAAAATCGGTCTGGTCGGCGGTGACATTGGAGGAGTGAATTTCTATCTTCTTGCGATACAGCCAGCTGGCATTATACCAGCCGGGGTCAGCCTGGGCGGGGCTGTATCCAATGAGTCCGAAGGCAAACACCAGTACCAGGAATACAGGTGCAAGCTTTAGCAGCCCTTTATATGATTTTATAAACGGTATCTGCATATTCAATACGCCTTCAAAATGCTCGAAGGTAAGGGTTAACACCCAATTCGATTGTAAGTTATCCCTATTTAAGGATACTACCGCAGTATGAAGAAAGGCCTAAAGATGCGTAAAATTTCATAAAGTTTTCATAAAGAATTTCTAAAGAATACGACGCCTGTGACCTGTGACAACATAACAAGTTAAAAACACGCAATGTCACGGTATTGCGCAAATCTATATTGTATATCATAGCAGGACTGATAGCCGAGCGAAAAATATCCCGGCGCTTTTCAAGCTGTCCATAAGAGTTAATTAAGTCCCGGTAATATTTAGCTTATATTATTTGACATAATTGATGTCCGGTTATAATATTCTGGTATCCGGGTCAGGGAGGTAATGCTTATGAAAGAGAAAGAGGCGAGATTCTTCCTGAAGTTCAAGGAGGCACTGGAGAAGAGCCGGGCTATTTCCCGGAGTTGCCTCGCCTGAAAGAGCTGAAAGAACAAGTAAGCTGCCCGTGAGGCAGCCAGGCAACCAGAAACGTTAAATGCAGGGAACTGTCTTTGATTTCTTTGTCCAGTGGCACCTGACCGAACGATGCAACCTGCATTGCCGGCATTGTTATCAAAGTGATGGCGTGCCGGTAATGAGTTCCGGCGATATTTTCCAGGCAATCGATGGCGTAATCGATGCGCTTCATAGCTGGGTGACGGACTATCAGTTAGAGATGTCACCCGGCTTTCATTTTACCGGCGGCGAGCCGTTCCTCCACGAAAGTCTCATGGATATCCTGGCGTACGTGGGCGAGCGAAAGTGTACCACCGCCCTGATGAGCAACGGCACGCTGATAACCGGCGATATCGCCCGGCAGTTAAAGCAGCTGGGCGTAAGTGAGGTCCAGGTAAGCATGGATGGTATGGAGGCTGTCCACGACGATATCAGGGGCAGGGGTTCGTTCCGGCGGGCGCTGGGGGGAATAGAGAACCTGCTGGCGGGCGGAGTAGATACCAGCATAAACTTTACCCTTTCACGTCTCAACATCGGGGAAATAGACGGACTGGTGAAGCTGGCGGAGGATATGGGAATAGGGGCGGTAACATTCTCCCGTCTGGTGGCTTGCGGGAGGGGCAACGAGATAAGCGACCAGATGCTGACGCCGCAGGAACTCGCCGATTTTTATCAGATAGTAAAGCAGCGGCAGGCGGAGAGCAAGGTAACGTTTACCTCGCGCGACCCCCTGTTCACGGTCGCCACCATGGAAGAAGACGTGCCGGAAAGCGAATTTCCACTGGGGGGCTGCGCGGCGGGTGTCTTCGGGATAACTATTACCGCCGACGGCAGCGTCATGCCGTGCCGCCGCATGGACCTGTCCATCGGCAATATCAGGGAAACACCTTTCCGGGAGTTATGGGCGGAGTCGCCGGTGCTATGGTCATTGAGAAATCGCGAGGAATACCACGGCGAATGTGGCTCATGCTACTACTGGGCGGTCTGCCGGGGGTGCCGGGCGATAGCCCTGGCTTACGCCCGCTCGCAGGGCAGGGAGGACTTCCTGGGTCCGGACCCCCAGTGCCCCTACTATATAGAAGCGGTGTAAATTTAATCCCTTCCGCGCCCCCCCCCTCGTTTGTTATCTATTCCCACCCAAACCACCCTCGCACCATCCGTCGCTTAGCCACGCAAAAAAAGACCCTCTCCCTTGAGGGGAGAGGGCAGGGTGAGGGTGATTGACGGGTATTGACGTCCCTCCTTTAGCAAAGGAGGGAGAAACAGAGGGTGGATTTTACTACCCCACCCGGTTTCCCCCTTTAAAAAAGTCCCGATTCACTCCGTTCATACGTAATCCCGTATGAAAATCG
>JAFGPF010000012.1 GCA_016926115.1 Dehalococcoidales bacterium
AACTCGCCAAAGCCGCCGAGGCAGCGTCTGATGCTGCCACCAGGGCATCGGAGTCAGCCAGAATGGCATCGGAGTCAGCCATGAGAGCCGCCGGCGAAGAAGCGGCCGCCAAGGCTGAAGAAGCCAAGCGTGCCGCCGAGGAAGCCGGTCTCAAAGCGGAGACGGCCGCCAGGCAGGCAAGAGAAGCCGCCGAAGCCGCCATGACTGCCGTCGGCGAGGAAGCCGCGCGGAAAGCCGAGGAAGCCAAGCGTGCCGCCGAGGAAGCCGGTCGCAGGGCGGAGGAAGCCGCCCGACGCGCCATCGAAGCTGCCGAGGCTGCCATGAGAGCCGCCGGTGAAGAAGCCGCCCGGAAAGCCGAGGAAGCGATGAGAATCGCCGAGGAAGCCGGTCGCAAGGCGGAAGAAGCCGCCAGGCAGGCGAGGGAAGCCGCCGAAGCTGCCAGCCGTTCCGCCAAAGAAGAGGTAGTTACCAAGGCGGAAGAAATCAAGAAGACCGCCGCGGAAGCGGTGGAAAAGGCTAAAGAAGCCAGCACCGGCATATCCGCGGTTACGGAAGCGGAAGCCGTCAGGGCGGAACGTATCGCCAAGCTCGCTCAGAAAGCCGTCGAAGCCGCGATTAAAGAAGCTACCGTTGCCGGGACCCTGGCAGAGAAAACCGCTGCGGGCGCTAAAGAAGCCCGCGAGGAGACGAGAAAAGCCCCGTCCGTGATTGCAGCCGAAAAAGCGGACGAAGCGGGTGAAAAAGCCAAGAGCGCCGCTGCTGCCGCCTATCGCTCGACGGAAGAGCTTGAAAGGAAAGCAGATACAGCTGCTATGGCTGCCGAAGAAGCTATCGACGCCGCCAGCAGGTTGTCGGGCAAGTTAGCGGAAAGAGTGAAAACCGCCGGTGAGAAATCGCTGGCTACCACTGATACCGGCATAAAGACAGCCGAGGAAGTGCAAAAGAAGGCTAAAATCGCCGATACTGCCGGTGACGACGCCATCGATGCCGCCACCCAGACGCTGCATAAACTGGTGAAGCAGGCGGAAGAACTGGCACGCAAAGCCAGAGAGTCCGCGGATGCTGCCTCCAGAGCCGCAGCAGAAGCCAGAAAGTCCTCAGAGCTTGCCGGCAAGACGTCGCTCAGCGCATCCAAGAAGGCGGAAGAGGCCGCCCAGGGCGCCAAGACCCTTGCCGCCGACGCTATCAGGAAAGCCGAGGAAATGGCTTCACGGATAGAGAAGGCCCACCAGGCAACCATCGAGGAGGTAAAGACCCTCTCCGCCAGGGTGGACGAAGCTATGGGCATGGCCAAGGAAGCCCTGGACAAAATCAAGGGTCTATCCCAGAAACTGCTTACCAGCTGGGAAATGGGAATCATTATCGTCGCGGTAGTCGCCGCCGCCACCATGATAGGTTTCGGTCTGGCTGCCGTGTTACCCTAGCAGGACTCCGAGGAAAGAGGAACTGACATGAAGGTCTTATACGGACTCCTGGCACTTGGTATAATAGCAATAATAGTGGGAGTTGTGCTGCTGGTAACGTAATAAGCGGCTGGTCTAACGAAAATCAAAGCTGTTCCCGGGGGATACTAATCTCGGGAACAGCTTTCGTGTTTGATATAACCTAGCAAGCCTTTTCCACAAGCTCGACGATATCGTACACCTTGAGGCGGCTGTCGCCTGACTTGGCGGCTTCGCCCAGAAGCTTTTCGCACCACGGACAGGCGGAAACGATTGCCTCCGCTCCGGTAGCCTCCGCCTCCCTGATTCTTTCCATCGCCGTCCACATCGCAAATTCCGGATTGGACTCATTGACGCCGCCGCCGGCGCCACAGCACCAGGCATACTCCTTAATCCGGTCCATTTCCATGAGCCGTATACCCGGTATAGCCTTGAGGATATCGCGCGGGGGTTCGTAAACGCCGTACGTGCCCCGCCGGAACTCTTTAGGCGGGTCGAACCTACGCTGGATGCCCGGCAGCCGCTTGCCCTCCCAGTGTATCCACGGCTCCCCCAGCCTGCCAAGGTGACACGGGTCATGATAGGTAACGTTTATATTTACTTTCTTATTCAGCTTCAGCTTGCCCGCCTTGACAAGCCGGTCGAGGTATTCCGTAATATGCAGTACCTCGAGATCGCCTTTCAGATTATATTTGTCATAGAGCACCTTGAAAGCCTGATAACCGTCGGCACAGGAAGTCACCAGGGTCCGCACGCCGGCTTTCTTTATCATGGACATATTCTTCTCCGCCTGATTCAGGAAGTCGTGTAAATACCCCATCTGGTACGCCCTGCCGCCACAGCAGGTCTCGCTGTTGCCGGCGATGCCGAAGTCCACGCCTGCCTTTTCCAGCAGCCTCACCGTCGCCTTCGCCAGCTTCTGCATGTCCTTGTCATAGCTGGTAAGGCAACCGACGTGGTAAAGGACGTCCGCTTCCTGCTTGGCTACATTTTTTATGTTAAGCCCTTTTACCCAGTCGGCACGTTTTAGCCTTGCGCCCGGTACCATAGTGCCCTGCTTACGCAGGCTGTTTATTGCTTTTTCCAGGGCGGGGTGGGTATGCCCTTCCTCGACGGCTTTTATCCTGAATTCGTAAATGGGTTCGAGGACTTCCATGTCCATGGCATATTTACACGAGATATCACACCCGCCGCACATCTGGCAATTGCAGATGATATCTTTCAGCTTATCGGTATATTCAATACGGTTCTCCAGCATCGCTACGCCGATACCCATCCTGCCACCACCGGAGTAAGCGTTGAAGTCATACCTGGAGATACTCGGGCAAATATTTGCGAGTTGGTTTCCCTTGACCTTTTCCAGGGGTATGAACTTGCAGATACTGCACTTATTGCAGAATTCCATGTCTTCCCGATAGTCTTCCAGTGCCATCCAGTTGCCTCCTTGGAATTAAAAACAGAGCTTACCCGGGTTCATGATGTTATTGGGGTCGAATATCGACTTTACCCTTTTCAGTGCCTCGACTGTCGCCGCGTCCCGGTTGACTACTAATCGGGCAGTATCACCGTAAGGTCGCGAAAAGAAAGCGCCGTGACTTTCCAGACTTTTAACAGCGTCTTCGGACATTTTCTTGACCTTCTCCGCTTCCTCCTGATTAGACGGGTCGTAGAACAGGTTGAACTCCACATGGCAGTTCGTCCCCTGCATGATAGGCTGGAGATAGATACCCATGCCGGACGCATCATAACCGGCGGCAATTGCCAGGTCGTACATGGCGGCAATCAGTCCGGGGATTTTGTCATAGATGGTCACGAAAAATATATCATGGCAGGCGCCCCTGCCGCGCAGTTTCCAGTACGGGTCGGCGGAAGGCTGGTTGACCACCTTGAGCAGTTCTGTAGCGGTCATTTTACCTATAGCTCCCGCTGGTTCCACACCAACCTTTTGCGCGACGTCATTCACGTCCTTTACCTGATATTCCACCCTCTCTTCCGCCAGATATTCGTAACCCGCCACGTTATAGAGCAGTACGTACGTGGGCAGGCTACCCTTGATATCCTCATAACCCGCCTGCGATTTCCTGGCCATCATCGCCGCCAGGTTGTTGCTATTCATCACGAAGCATTCGTTGACCAGCCGCAGCCGTATTATCCAGTGGATAAACTCGAATAGCTTATCAATATCGTCGGAACCAACCACGAAAGGTCTTTTGATGGTCGGGACTAATTCGCACCGCAGCGATGCCCAGGTAACGATTCCCATCGTCCCCTGTGCCCCGCCGATTACCCGGTACAGAGAGGTCTGCCCCGGACCCGCCGCCTCCTTCTGAGAACCTCCCGCCGACCACTGTTCTTCCAGTGTGCCCGGTCCCGCGGCGGCGCCGGTGCGGAATATTTCTCCGTTGCCGAAGATAACCTCGACGCAGGCAAGCGGGTCGGCGATGTCCCAGTGGTACTTGGGCATGATGACCGGCTCGCGCTCCAGCATGCTCCCAATGACCGACTTCGTTTTACGTGGCATCAGCGGCATGTTGAGTCGCAGTCCTTCCCTGGCCGCAGCGGGTATCAACTCGCCGTATGTCACCCCGGGCTCGCACATGATGACGCGGTTCTTGCGGTCTATCCTGATTATTTTCTTCATACCGCTTAAATCGACGACGACCGCGCCGCCGATTCCGGGGACCGTATCGCCGCGGAAATGGGGAGGCCCCGAGCTTACCGGCACAAGCGGGGTGTTCGTTTTATTAGCCAGCCTGACGATTTTCTCCACTTCCTTCGCGCTCTTCGGCTTGACGATGCAGGCCGGCTTGACCGGATTGACGAAACTGACATCGCGTGCATATTTGGCCAGTACGTCCGGCTGGCTGGTTACACCGTCAGCACCAACTATCTTCGCCAGTCTGGCTTTTTCAACCATCGTTAGCTCTTTCAACTCTTTCAGGTATTGATAATATACCATAAAAGTACGTTTAAATTGAAAGTGCTATAATAGAACTGTATATCTTGAGGAGGGCCCTGTATGAAGAAACTTACGGTAATACCCGAGCAGTGTTCCGACTGCCGTATATGCGAGCTGGTATGCGCAATAAAGCACTTCGGTGTAAATAACCCGAAGAAATCGGCGATAAGAATAATCAATGCCTATCCGCATCCGGTAATGAGGATGCCGGTGGTATGCAGCCAGTGCCGCGTGCCATCCTGCGCGCAGGTATGTCCTACCGACGCCCTGCGATGGGTCGACGGAATCGTACAGCTGGACGAAGAGCTATGTATTTCCTGTTTTAAATGCGCGGAGGCATGCCCCTTCGGGGCTATCTACGCCCATGAGGACTGCAACCTGCCCATCAAGTGTGATATGTGTGGCGGCGACCCCGAATGCGTAAAGTACTGCCCGCTGGGGGCTTTAAGATTGATACCGGAGCACGCTCTCGGCGAGACCAAGCGAATCGGCAACATCCTCAGCTATACGCAGATGCGCGAGATTGAGTTCTACGAGAAGGGTGAAAAGAAGACCATCCGCTACGCCGAGATAGGCAAGGAAGAGCTATGAGCATAAAAAGCGGATACTTTAAAAAACACCTCGCTGTAGACCTCACGAAGGGCAGCGCCGAGTACCTGGATTTATCGGATGCCTTCCTAGAAAAGTACGTCGGCGGGCGCGGCTTCGGCGCCAAGCTGACATGGGACAAACTCAAGAGACATAATTTCAAGATAGACCCTCTGGGCGACGAAAACCTGATAGCCATCGCCCCCGGACCGCTGACCGGTGTTTACCTGCCTTCCTCGGGCAAGAACTCGTTCATCGGCATATCCCCTGCTACCGGAATCTACGGCGATTCGTCAATCGGCGGAGGGT
The DNA here is from genome assembly GCA_016926115.1 of Dehalococcoidales bacterium. The sequence goes on from JAFGPF010000012.1 coordinate 5,299, forward strand.
TCGGCGTGGAACTAAGGCAAACGGGAATAGACGTGCTGTCCGTCACCGGAAAAGCACTGGAGTTGTCTATTCTTCTCATAGATAACCACGACGCCCGTATAATCCCCATGCCTGAACTCAAGGGCAAGACCTCGCTGGAAGCCGAGGGAATTATCCGTGAAACGCTGGACGTCCAGACGGCGCACATCGCCACCATCGGTCCCGCCGGTGAAAACCTGGTGAAGTTCGCCTGCGTCAATACGGACTGGGGAAGGAATGCCGGCAGGACGGGATTCGGGGCTATCATGGGCGCCAAGAACCTCAAGGCGATTATCGTGCGGGGACACGAAGACCTGCCCGTTCACGATATCAAGGGATTAGTGGAGGAGTCCAACCGGGCATACGGCTACCTGAAAGAACATAAATACTTTAAGCTCTGGCAGCAGGAAGGTCTCATGAACGTCATCGAGTATGCCAACGACAAGGGAATCCTACCGACCTATAATTTCAAGGACAGCGTCTTCGCCCGGCATGACCAGATAAACGGAGCGACCATGCTGGACGGCTTCAAGATAGGCGACAATGCCTGTTTCGCCTGCGCCATGTGCTGCGGAAATATCTGCCTGGTCAAGAACGGTAAATACGCCGGCACGGTGGTCGAGGGACCTGAATATGAGTCCTGCGCCATGCTCGGTTCCAACGTCGGCATCGACGACTTCGCGGCGATTCTTTCAGCTAACCAACTCTGCGATGAACTGGGGTTGGATACTATTTCCACGGGCAACCTCATTGGCGCGGTCATCGAGGGCTACGAGAAAGGCATCATCTCCCTTGCCGACCTCGGCGGGCACGAGATTACCTGGGGAGAAGATGATGCCATTATCAACCTGATACGCATGATAGCCGCCCGGGAAGGCATCGGCGATATTATTGCGGACGGACCGCGCCGCGTCATCGAGCAATGGCCCGAGATGGATAAACTCATCCTGGAAGTAAAGGGACTGGAACAGTCTGCCTACGACAGCCGTGCCGGCAGTTCCATGGCGCTGGCTTATGCCACCTCGGACATCGGCGCCCACCACACGCGCGCCTGGACAATCGCCCGGGAGATGGAAGAGGGACAGGGCTGGTCCGACGACGAACGGGTAAAAACGGTGATATACCACCAGACGCTGCGCCCCCTGTTCGATATGCTGGGCGTCTGCCGCCTGCCCTGGATTGAACTAGGCCTCAACGAAAGGCACTACGAGAATTTTTATAAGTACGTTACCGGCAATGAAAAGACGCTGGAAGAACTACTGGCTCTTTCTAACGATATCTATGACATGACCCGCCTGATAAACGTGAAGCTGGGCGTCAGACGCAAAGACGACTCCCTCCCCTACAAGGTACATGCCAGCCCGCCGCTGACCGGACCCAACGCGGGCAAGGTGGTGGACAAGGACGCCTTCCAGAACCTGCTGTCGCTCTACTATAAGGAACGCGGCTGGAACGAGGAAGGCAAGCCGCCGGAAGGCACCGAGAAGAAGTTCGAGGACTGATTTCGTACAGTCGTTAAGCAGGATATTTACCGTAATAACATTTTGGTGTATAATCATGCCAAATACCGGAACAGACGGTAACGGAGGCGCGGACTATGGAACTGACACCTGAAGAAAGACAGAAAATCTACGAAGAAGAAAAGGCACGTATGGAAGCCCGTGAAAAACTGGAGCAGGAGAAGCGGGGAACGCCGCAGGACACCACCGTCAACATTGAGCCGAACCTTGCGGGATTACTCTGTTATGTCGGCGCGTGGATAACGGGCATCATCTTCTTCGTGCTGGAGCAGAAAAACAACTGGATACGCTTTCACGCCGCGCAGTCAATCGTTACCTTCGGGATTCTGTTTGTCGCCGGAATGATACTCGGCTGGATACCGTTCATCGGCCAGGCATTTTCCGCCATCATCGGCATCATCGGGTTCATCATGTGGATACTCCTCATGGTCAAGGCTTATAACGGCGAACGCTTCAAGGTAGTCTGGGCAGGCGACATCGCCGAGAGAATGATTACGGGACCGATACCGGAATACCGGAAACCACCGACGGCCTCTGAAACCAAAGAGGGAACTCCTCCTCCGCCTCCACCTGCCGATGAAGATGTAAAAAAAAACTAGCTAACGACCTCAGACGCCGCAGAGAAGCCCGCATCACCGGTTCCGCTTTCGCCATCGCCTGGTGCATCATCCTGATAATCTTCTTTAACTTTTTCCACGAATACGCGGCTTATTACAGCGCCGATACCACGGGCGGCGTGGTCACCTGGACGAAGCAGTCCTTCTTTACCGGCGAAATCGGCTTGTGGCTGCCGATTCTTACCACCACCCTGGTAATTTCAATAATCGGGCACATCGTCCTCATCGTCGTGGACAGGCACGTCCTGCGGCGGGCGATTCACATCATCATCGACGGATTCAGCCTGGCGACGGTCGTCACTCTGGTTACCGTCTTCCCGTTCGACTTCGATATTATCCCCAGCGCGGTAGCCGCCGCTGGTACGCACATCGGGGTGACGGTCGTGCTGATATGTATCGCGGTGGGCATCGGGATAAGCCTGCTGGTAAGGATTATCAAACTGCTGGTGGACCTGGCGAAGCTGGCGGTGACGACACCCCCGGACTCCGACTAATCAGCGATTTGAGGTACCGGGCAGACCGGCGTAAGACCCTTTTCGGCGACGTCCGCTAATTTCGCCTGGCTCTTTTCAGACAGTCCGAGGCTGCCCAGCTCTTCCCGGAAAGCCTCCTCCGTGCCGTAACCGGCGGCGTATCCATTGACACGCGTCACGGCGGAAGACTTAACAAAATCGTTAATGTCCGGGTATATCGCCCTGTACTCGTCGTAAATGTCACGAACATGCTCGAGATAGTACTTCTGGTGGTACTCCTCGGCGGGGTAAAAATCGGCGGCGGGGACTATATCCGTATATATCCTGTGTCCCGTTGCCGCTTCCAGGCTGCTGCGTTTCTCCAGAGCCAATTGCTTCTGCGCTTCGTCGTGATAGAAGATATTGGACATGTACTGACGCGACCCCGAAGGATAAACCGGATTATGCTGCTGCCAGAACACATCCAGCAGTTCTGCATACGATATTACCGAGGGGTCGTATTCTATTTGTATCGTCTCGGAATGGTCGCCGAGTTTATAGTATGTCGGATTTGCGGTGGTGCCCCCGGCGTACCCGACAACAGTACTGACCACTCCCCTGATACTCCCGAACCGGGAGTCCGGACCCCAGAATCAGCCAAGGGAAAAGGTTGCCGTCTCCGTTACAGCAGGCCTGTTGGCATCGATGAGAGGGATATTGCTGTTCTTTACTGTATCTTCTTTCATATCTTCTTTCACTCCACCGGATTCATCCGCCGGTTCTACGACTGCCGGGGTATCTCCTTCAACCTGCCCTTTAGCACCCGTATCGGCGGTCTTTTCTTCCCCCTCCACGTTTACCTCCGCCTCCTGGCACGAGCCCACCAGAGGTATCAGAGACATGCTCAGGATTAACACTATTCCCATGATTATAATCTTCGACTTCATTTTTCAAACACTGAACATCTTAATGGCATTCAGAGAACAGGCGCGTACGCAGTCCCCGCAGGCACGGCAGGCGGAAGGCTCCGGCTCGGGCGTGGTATAAGGGTATTCCTGCTTCAGCAGTTTCGAGGGGCACGCCAGTGCCGCGGCGCAGACACCGTCTTCGCACTCTTCCGGACGGCACATATGATAGTCCAGCAAAGCCAGCTTTCTCGCCATGTGCATATCGGTTTCACCCGTCCTTACTTGGAAGCCTACGGCTTCAACAACCCGAGCCTCAGGTAGGAAAGTTCAGGTTGCCCGATTTCCCCGAGGGATTCCGGCTGAAAACCGCCGAGATAGTCCTGCGGGGGCCCTTCTCACCGCACTTCGGGCACTCCACGTTATCGTCACTATCCGTTATGGCGCGGAAAGACTCGAATCCTTCTCCGCATTTCCGGCACCGGTATTCGTATATAGGCATATAATTCTCCTCCTGGTGGTCTCTATCGTTGTACATAGTCTAACCCGTTGTGACCTGTTTCGTATGTGATATAAGTCGCTTTGATGTATTTGACATCAAACCTGACTATCTTATATCCTTTTCATTAGCACCGATTCCTCTTTATGATAATAACGTTTTTTCAACACAGGAGGCAGTCATGAAAACGATTAAAGAAGCCGCGAGAGAGACCAGGGTAGCCCGCGAGGCGGATGTTGTAGTGGTGGGCGGGGGACCCGGCGGCATCGGCGCCGCCGTATCGGCAGCCAGGAACGGCGCTGACACCGTACTCATCGAGCGATACGGACATCTCGGCGGCATGGGCACCGGTGGCTTGGTCACCATTATCCCCCTCTTGACGGATATTTTCGGCAAGCAACAGATTATCGGTCTTACTCAGGAGTGGATAGACCGGCTGGAAGTTAGAGACGCCGTGTTCTACCCCAAGAAAGAACACTGGGGCACGCTGGACAAGGAACTCGTCAGGTACTATTTCGACCGCAGTTTCTTCATGTCAAGGTTGGACAGGGTGGTTTACGCCGCGATTATCGACGCCGAGATTTCAAAGTATATTCTGAACGAGATGGTGGAAGAAGCCGGCGTCAAGACCTACCTGGATTCCTGGGGAACCGAGCCCATCATGGAAGGCAGCGAATGCAAGGGAGTCATCTTCGAGAGCAAGTCCGGACGGCAGGCGGTGCTGGGCAAGGTGGTCATCGATTCCACCGGCGACGGCGACCTGCTGCCCTACGCCGGAATCGAATTTGAGGACAATATTCCACCCAATTTCCGCATCGCCAACCTTGCCCTCTGCTTCTGGGTGGACGGGGTCGACCTTAATAAGGCGATGGACTTTCGCAAGAACAACCCTAAGGAGTTCATGGAGCTTTCCCGTAAAGCTATGGAGTCCGGCGCCCAGGCCGGTTTTATGCCCAGCAACCTCCCCAACCAGGAATCTGTCGTCTGGTTCCACAACCGCTACCCCAACAAGAGCCAGGTAGACGTTGAAGAGCTCACCCGCGTCGAGTTCCAGGGGCGCAAGGTGGCAATTAAAACCCTTGATTTCTATCGAAAGAACATGCCGGGCTTCGAGAAAAGCTTCCTCGTCCTTACCTGCCCGCAGCTTGGCACCCGTAGCAGCCGCCGCCTCATCGGGGAGTACAAGCTGACGCAGAAAGACCTGGCGGACAACCAACCCTTCCAGGACACCATCGCTATATTCCCTGACCTAGACCGCGGTCAGGAATCTTTGGACCACCCGTTGATGTATATCCCCTACCGCAGCCTGTTGACCAAGAACGTTGACAACCTGCTGGTTGCCTGTCGGGCGTTCTCCTCCGATGAACACGTCCAGGAATGGTTCAACCTCATCCCGCACTGCATCGCCTTCGGCGAAGCCGCCGGTACGGCCTCGGCAATGGCTCTCCAGGCCGGTGTCAGCCCCAAAAAGGTGGACATCAAGGCACTACAAAAGCAGCTTGCTAAACAGGGCATTCCGCTGCCGGACGTTACCAAGAAGGTGGATTATAAATATGACGGTCCGGAACTGATATCCACATCGCCTTTCACTCTGGGACCACCACCCCCCGGAGGACCGGGAGGTAGCTAAAACCAATTATATGGAAAAGTACAGCGCGAGGATAAAATAATTCGATAAATCAGGGGGTAGTAAAACTACCCCCTTTAAATTGGAGGTCCGATATGTCAGCCAGGTCTTCGGTTGAAACGATTAAGGAAGAAGCCCGCGATATTAAGGTAATCCGTGAGGCGGATATCGTGGTGGTGGGTGGGGGTCCTGGAGGCGTCGGCTCGGCGATAGCCGCGGCGCGCACCGGCGCCGACACGGTGCTCATCGAGAGATACGGGCACCTCGGCGGCATGGCTACCGGGGGACTTGTCAATATACTACCGAACCTCAGCGATATCAGCGGCAAGCAGCATATCTACGGACTCAACCAGGAGATAATCGACCGCATGGAAAAGCGTAACGCGGCTTTTTATCCCGATAAAAAAGATTGGGGCACCACCGACAAGAAACTGGTCGACTTTTATAATGATACCGGGCTCAACCTGTTTTACGTGCGCAAGGACCCTAACCTGGGCGGACAGGAACGCGTGATGTATACCGCCGTCGTAGACCCCGAGGTGCTCAAGGACGAACTGAACGACATGGTGCAAGAGGCGGGAGTCGACCTGCTGCTGCATTCCTGGGGCACGCGTCCCATCATGGAGGGGGACACGGTCAGGGGCGTGTACTTCGAGAGCAAGTCCGGGCGGCAGGCGATTCTGGCGAAGGTGGTGATAGATTCCACCGGCGACGGCGATATCTTCGTCGAAGCCGGGGCGGAATTCGACCCCGAACTTAATAACAAACGGAGGACGGCCTGGCTGGCATTTACGTTCTGGCTGACCGATGTCAATATCAAAAAAGCCGACGATTTTAAGAAGTCGCAGCCGGAGAAATACGCCGAGTTGATGCAGGAACTCCTGAAACTGGGAGGCTACCCGCATTACCTCAAGGGCATACTGGGCAACCAGCGCAACGTGCTCTGGTACCACAGCTTCCAGATACAGCCGGAGTCCTCCGACGGCAAGGACGTGAGGGTACTCACCCGGGTGGACATCCGGGGACGCAAGCGCGCCTTAATCACCTATGAATTCATGAAGAAGAACGTGCCGGGGTTCGAGAACTGCTATATCATGCAGACCGCCCCGCAGCTCGGCACGCAGGGCGGGCGGAGGGTCATCGGGGAATATATCCTCGACGACAAGGATATGATATCCGACGAGGTACACGAGGATACGATAGTCGTCCTGGCGAATAACGATAACGGCGAGATATCAGCCAAACACCCGTCAATCTGCATTCCCTACCGCTGTCTGGTGCCTAAGCGGGTGGACGGACTGCTCGTGGCCTGCCGGGCTTTCTCCTCGACGGACAGCGTCAACCAGTATTTCAACATCATCCCGCCGTGTATTGCCTACGGTCAGGCGGCGGGCACGGCGGCGGCGCTGGCGGTCGATGCCGGGGGCCAGCCACGTAAGGTGGACTATAAAAAGCTGCACGACAGCCTGGTCAAGCAGGGTGTGAACTTACCAGGGGTAAAGAGTAAGAAAGCAGGGTCATCTAAAGCTCAGGTTGCTTAGCGAGTTACTTTGCAGCTACGCCTTTGAGCGCCTTCTGTACCGCCTCGTAACCCATATCGAAAGCCTTGATGTTTATCTCGCCGACCTTCGCCTTGAAGCGTGATAGTATCGACTCTTTGGCGGTCTCTTCCGATATCGGCATGAGTCCCGTCCCGAATAAAGCCCCCAGCATTACGACATTGGTAGACTGAAGACTGCCTGCATCTCTTGCGATACTGCTTGCGTCCAGCGTAATGACGCGGTCGGTGACTTCATGCAGCTTGTTTATTATCTCTTGCTGTTCGGGATACCCGCTCTTGCCGAGATAGACGGTATAAGGCAGGACGGTGGTCGTGTTGAGGACGACCACGCTGTTTTTAGCAATATACTGGATATTACGCAGCGCCTCCGACGGCTCCACGGCGATTAATACGTCGCACTTGCCTTCCGGCGTCATCGGGGCGATGGCGTCGCCGCCCAGCCGGAGATTGCTGAACACGGAGCCACCCCGCTGCGCCATCCCCAGCACCTCGGAGCCTTTTACCGCCACGCCGCCGCGTACCGCGGCGTTGCCCAGCAACTCGGACACCAGAACAACACCCTGGCCGCCGACCCCGCATATGATTATATTAATTTCGTTCTTCTTAACCATCTTACTCACCTGCCTTTATTGCGTCGTGCGGGCACACCTGGGCGCAGACCCCGCAGCCGGGACACTGGGTATCGTCCACCGCTGCCTTGCCGTTTTCATCGAGAATCAGCGCCGGACAGCTCAACAGATTGATGCAGATATGACAGTCGCAGGCAAGACAGCGTCCCGCCTCTTTAACCGCTTCTTCCTTACTCAGACCTTGTTCCACTTCCTTAAAATTGCCTTTCCGCTGTGCGACCGGCAACGCCGGTATTTCCGACCGCGACTCTTTATCGACTCCCCACGTATCTACGATTAGTTTACTCTCGAAAACCGCCTCGCCTTCACGTCCGGTATCCAGCGGTTCGCCATTGAAATACCTTTCTATGGATATAGCGGCTTTTCTACCCGCCGCCAGCGCCTGGATGACCGTAGCCGCCCCGGTGACTGCATCCCCGCCAGCGAATATTCCCTTTATACCGGTTTCCATCGTTACGGGGTCGGCTTTTATCAATCCGTTTGAAATAGCCGAATTCATATCGCCGGTCATAAAATCGAGGTCGGGCGATTCGCCGACCGCGGCGATTATCAGTCCGGTATCGATAACGAACTCCGAACCCTTGACCGGCACGGGCCTCCGCCGGCCGCTTTCGTCAGGCTCCCCGAGCTTCATCTTGATGCACTCGAACCCGGTCACCTTGCCCCCCTCAGCCACCACCTTACCGGGACCGGAAAGCAACGTCAGTTTGACGCCCTCGTTCTCGGCTTCGGCAATCTCGTCAGCGATGGCCGGCATCTCGGCACGGGAGCGTCGGTAAACGATATTCACATCCTTACAGCCGAGTCGCACGCAGGTACGGGCACAGTCGATTGCCACGTTGCCGCCACCCACCACCACTACCTTGTCCCCCACCGGCACCTTCTCGCCCGTATTGACCTTATAGAGAAATTCGGTGCCGTCGATAACTCCATCGACCTCCTCATTCTCGATACCGAGGCTCCTGCCCTTATGCGCCCCCACGGCAATAAATACTGCATCGTAGTCTTTCTGTAAGTCCGCGAGCCTGACGTCTTTGCCGATTCTGGTATTGAGCTTAATTTCCACTCCCAGCTTTTTAATTATATCAATTTCTTTAGCCAGGATATCCCGGGGCAGGCGGAACTCGGGGATGCCCACCGCCATCATGCCTCCCAGCTTCGGTAATGCTTCGAAAACCGTTACTTTATAGCCGGCTTTCCTCAAGTCGTAAGCCGCCATGATACCGGCGGGACCGCCGCCGATGACAGTGACTCTCTCTTTCTTCCCGGCGACTATCGTTAAATCATCACTATATTTTCCGTAGTCAGCAGCCGCCCGCTTGAGGGCGTTGATGGCTACCGCTTCCTCGACCTCGGAACGCTTGCACTTGCCTTCGCAGGGTCGGGTGCAGATTCGCCCGATTATGCCGGGGAAGGGTAAAGTCCCCTTTATCATCGCCAGCGCCTCGTCGAACTTGCCTTCTTTTATCAGTCCTATATAGCCCCGGATATCAATATGTAGTGGGCAGGTCGCCTGGCAGTACGGGGGACTCCCGGCCAGGCATTTCTCGGGGTCGACCACATAAGGAACGACCTTCTCACCCGCCCTTCGCTTGTTCCGCGCGTCCAGTATATTGCAGAGTCGGCGGGCGACCACCAGCGAGGGTCCCTCGAACCTGATGGCTTTTTCCATTGTCTCTATCATTTTAGGCAGGTCGAAGGCGTCCACCGTCTCGACGAATTTCACGCCGCTGGCTCTGGTGATGTCTTCGATTTTAATGTCGTGGGTTTCATCACCAGTGGCGCCGGGGTGGGGTTGAAAGCCAGTCATGCCGGTAGTCGAGTTGTCCAGCACCACCATGGTCACGTTGGACTTGTTATAGACGGCGTTTATCATCGGGGGGATGCCGGAATGGAAGAAGGTAGAATCGCCGAGGTGCGCCACCACCGGGGCGTCGATGACATGAGCAAATCCATTACCGAGTCCGAAGGAACCGCCCATGCAGATGGCCACGTCGTCGGCGTTCAGTGGTGGGTTGGCGCCGAGGGCATAGCAGCCGATATCGCCCGTCTTGACCGGCTCTTTACCCGTCTCCTGTTCGTAGCAGCGGCAGGCGATGTTGATGGCGTAGAAGGAAGCCCGGTGCGGGCAACCGGCGCACATGGTGGGCGGACGCAGCGGTAAAAGCTCCGCCGTTTCCTCCCTGATTTTATCTATTTGCGCGAAATCAATGGGGGGTTTCACACCCAGCAGCTTGCAGAGCGCTTCGGAGACCTGGCGCGTGGAAAGCTCGCCTACCAGCGACAGGACGTCTTTGCCGTGGATTTTCACGTTGATATCGCTGTCCTCGGCGACGACCTTGACCGCTTCCTCGACGAAGGGTTCCAGTTCCTCCACCACCAGCACCCCCGGCACCGCGTTCAGGAGTGTCTTCGTCAGCTCGGCGGGCAGAGGGTAAGGCGTGCCGATTTTCAGCACAGAAACTTTATCCTCCAGTCGCAGCCAGCGGATAGCCTCCACTGCATACCCGTAGGAAATACCACTGGTGATTACGCCGAGCTTGGCGCCGTTTTTTATAGTCAAATGATTATATGGCAGCTTATCGACGGCTTTCTTTATCTTTTCCATCCGCTGCACGACGAGTCGGCGGTTGATGCGGAAATTGGCTGGCAGACAGACCAGTTTTTGCGGGTTCTTGACGAACTTACCCTTGCGCTTATCCTTGACCATGCCGCCGAAAACAACATCGCTGCGGGCATGACCGATGCGCGTCACCGACCGCAGCATGAACATCTGCCCGAACTCCTCGGAGAGGCGGAAGGCGTCCGCCATCATGTCCTTGGCTTCCTGTCCGGTGGCGGGTTCCAGCACGGGGATATATGCCTGCCGGGCGAGTAACCTGTTGTCCTGCTCGTTCTGGGAGCTCCACTGGCCGGGGTCGTCGGCGGAAATGAGCACCAGTCCACCCAGTCCCATATAGCTGGCGGACATTAACGGGTCGTGGGCGACATTCACGCCCACGTGCTTCATAATCGCCAGAGAGCGCAGCCCGCTGATTGCCGCCGCCATGGCCACCTCCAGGGCTACCTTCTCGTTGACGGACCACTCGGCGTACATGTCCAGTTCGCCGGCGGCTTCCACCAGCGCCGCGGTAATCTCGCTGGAGGGCGTGCCGGGGTAAGACGCCACCAGCTGTACCCCCGCTTCAATAGCCCCGCGGGCGATAGCCTCGTTGCCAAGCATGAAGAGCCGGGCGCCGGGGACATCGGAAGTAATCGTTACATCAGCTACTTTATTCAATAGAATCCTCCTGACCAGAGAATTATCTCTACTTCATCGGGCGCAAAGTTATTATGGACAATATAAATGCGGAGTCTACGCCTGTTTCTCTTCACATTCTACACGCTTGCAGGCGTATTTTACAAACGGACTATGAGTAAAACAAAGCTGGCTGACGGCCTACTCAAACATCAGCACGTTGCGGATTACCTCACCCTGCTCCGACGATGCGAACGCCTCATTAATCTGCTCGAAGGGATAATGACCGGAAACCAGCTCGTCCAGCTTGAACCGTCCCGCCTGATACAGCTCGATTATTCTCGATACGTCCATGCGCAGTCTCACCGCCCCCATGGCGCTGCCCGTCAGCTTCCTCCCCCGCATGAAGTCGGTGGGCGTCCAGGCGGAAAGCTGCTCCCCGTGGCCGTGGCCGATGACGCACGTGGTGCCATCCGGCGCGGACATCATGAAGCCCTGCCGCAGTATCTCGATTCCCGCCACCGCCACGATGACGAAGTCCGCCCCCCGTCCGTACGTAAGCTCATATACCGCCTTGATGGGGTCTTTCACCTCCGCCGCATTCACCGTATGCGTCGCCCCGAACTTCTTCGCCCTCTCCAGCTTGCTGTCGCGCACGTCCACGACGATAATCGGGAAAGCCCCCACATGGTACGCCCCCTGTATGGCGTTGAGTCCCACGCCACCGCAGCCGATAATGGCGATGCTGCTGTTGGCGGTGACTTTAGCTCGATACAGCACCGCCCCGAAACCTGAAATAACGCCGCAGGCAATCAGGCACGCCCGGTCCATGGGCAGGTCTTCCGGTACTTTCACCAAATTGGGCTCGGGGATAACGGCGTACTCGGTAAAGCCCGCCACGTCGCCGGCATACTGCGCGATACGCTGTCCCGTCTTGCTGGTGAATCTGCCCTTCCCGAACAGGTAAAGCCGGTTGGTCTGGCACAGGGCGGGACTGCCGATGCGGCAGTAATAGCACTGCCCGCAGCCCTCCGGTATGATGCTGGCGATAACATGGTCGCCGGGCTTGACGTAGGTGACTCCCTCCCCCACCTCCTCCACGTATCCGGCGATTTCATGCCCCGGTATCGCCGGGAGCGGGCAAGGGCCGTGCTCCCCCTTAATGGCATGGATATCGCTGTGGCAGATAGCCGTCGCCGCCATGCGTATTTTCACGTCGCCCTTCCCCACGGGGTCCAGGACGACCTCCTCTATCACCAGTGGTTTGCCGAACTCATAACAGACAGCCGCTTTCATTTGTCCTCCTTGACAAGACGTATTTCAAATGCAGTCTATACACCGCCGTTAATAATTGTCAAACACCATATGGTTGCTTAATTAATGAGCTAAAGAGTAAACTAATAATCAAGCAATAATTATGGAGGTTAAAATGGCTTCAAAGAAGTACGATAAATACATCATCGAGTACGACTCCACCAAGTGGCCCATGGAACGCCGTCCGATTGTTTCGCACATGGATGACAGTGTCGCCAAGGGGAGTCATTTTTACATCATGCACTGGGTAGCGCCGGGCTTCGCCGATAACCTCGGGGCTTTCAAATACGCCGGGCATCCGCCGCATATTCACAAGGACGCCGAGCTGCTCTTTCACATCGGCGGCAACCCGGAAGACCCGATGGACCTGGGGGCGGAAGTAATAATGTATCTCGGCCCGGAAATGGAAGAACATCATATCACCCGCACCTGCTGCATCTGGATACCGGCGAACTTCATTCACTCTCCCTGGCTCCCAGTCAGGGTAGACCGGCCGTTTTTATTCATCGAGGTGAACCAGGGACCTTCTCATACGGAAAAGTCCTATCGCCAGCTTCTGCCCAAAGAAGCCCGGGAACGAATGGACTGGTCAATGTGGCCGGACGAGGGATATGAAATCCCGGCTTGATACATTCATTATATTTATATAAAGTAACAACTGGAGGTTAACGTGGCTTATAAAATCAACCAGAAGAAATGTCTCAAGTGCGGTCTCTGCGTCACCGAGTGCCCGGAAAAAGCTATCGTGGTGGATGATAAAGTGACGGAAGACGACGGACTTGTTCTCTATACCGTTAGAATCGACCCTGATAAATGTACCGAGTGCGGTGTCTGCGTCTCCTACGAATGGTGGTGCCCGGCGAAGGCAATCGTCAAAGCGTAAATATGTCTGATATCCTGGAAATTACCGATTTCCCGCATGAATTACGAGATACCCTGCCAGAAACGTACCGACTGCTGAAGAAGGCTCATCTTAAAGTCCACCCGGACGTGCGAAGAATCTTCCTGCACGGTTCGAGGGGGCCGGCGGGGGGCTATCGTGACGATTCGGACCTAGACCTTTGTTTTCTCACCGACATCGACATCGCGGTTCTCCCCGGAGAAGAATTCGGTCACCGACTGAGAATGGTACTGTTAACAACTTTGGAAAACACGGAGTGTCCGGTCGAGCTTGATTTGGCGGTCGCCTTTGACCGCAGTAAATGCGGGCTGAAGTGCTTCGCTGTCGCCAGCTATGAAGAATTCCGATGTGAAAAAGAATCACAGGGCTGCATGGGCTTGTACAAGATTCAAAAAGGCTATGACGGCTTCGTACCGCCGATAACGCTGGTAAGCGAAATTTTTCCCTTTTTAACGATATGGAATAGATAGAGGAGATGATGAAATGGCGGAAATGAAATATAGTAAATACTTCCTCCACGAGCTCCCCGACGAGCAGCGCTTTAAGGGCTTCGCCAAGATGCCGACGATGGTCGCCTATACCGACAATGACATCATTGAAGGCAGTAAGTATTTCTCGGTGATGATCATGGGTGAGGAAGCGACCAAGCACCCCGGACACGGTCCCCATATCCACCAGGACCCCGAACTGCTCGTGGCACTGGGCACCGACCCGGATAATCCCCGTTACCTCGGAGCGAAAATGGAAATGTGCATGGGGCCGGAGATGGAAAGCCACATCATTACCGAGTCTACGATGATATGGATACCGGCTAAGTTCGTACATGCCCCGTTCCGCATACTTGAGGTAACCCGTCCCTTCATCTTCATCCAGTGCCAGTACGCCTCCAAACTCACCGAGACCTCGCTGAAAAAGCTAGTTGATAAAAAGATGTGGGACAAGATGGTCTTCATCGATGCGGACGGCACGGAAAAAGACTCGTAGCCAGGAAAATCACGTTGGCAATATCTCTTTAACAGCGCTGCTATTGTACGTAGCTGGGTTTTCTTGCATTGTTATACCCGGATGTCTTAGAATTTGCCTGTCCAGTCTTATAATGAAGAGAGAATTCCTGTGGCAGATACAAAATACGGAAACCTGTTGACGACACTGAAATTCATGGAGGGACGCGGCGGAGCCAATGCCAGGGAGCTGGTATTCGTTGGCGGCGACCGACTGGCGGGGTTCGACCTTAATTTCATCATCGGAGTCTACGACCAGGTCGGTGACTGGGCTCCCGGGATGGGAGCGCACGTACACCCCTTCGACGAGTTACTGCTGTTCTTCGGTTACGACGATGAAGACATGAATATCCTCGGCTCTGATATGTCGCTGGCGCTGGGCAAGGAACAGGAAGTCCATCGCTTCAGCGTACCCACCGTCGCCGTGGCGCCCCAGAACCTGCCCCACTGCCCCCTCATCACCGAGAAGGCCCACCGGGACTTCGGGCATTTCCATCTGGCGCTCAGCGCCAAGTACTCCGGCGAAGGCGTGCCGCAGGAAGGCACGACCGACGGCACCAAGTACGCCCACCTGGTGAATAAGATGACTGCCAGGAAAGGCCCCGGCGGAGCGGATGCCAAACAGGTAATCGCCGTCTCCGGCGATGAGTTGGAAGGACTTAATATCAACTTCCGGATGGGACTCTATAACCAGCCGGGAGAATGGTATCCCGGTGAGGGCGCCCGGGTGCACCCGTACGACGAATGCCTGGTGTTCTTCGGGCACAAGACGGAAGACCTGAGCTACCTGGGGGCGGAAATAACCATAGAAATCGGGCAGGAGCATGAGAAACATACCTTCGACGTCCCCACCGTCGTCGCCCTCCCCAAGGGCACGCCGCACTACCCTATCACCTGCAATCGAGTCGAGAGGCCCTACGGCGTAATGAAGGTCGGACTCGGCGCCAGGTACCAGAGTTCACAGGCGGACTGATGGAAGAGAAAAAGGGATATTCATTCCGGTGCATGCGCTGCCTCGGAGGAAGGATAACCGTACCCCGCGGCGAGACCACGGCCCATTGTCCGCACTGCGGACAGGGCTGGCGCATCACCTGGGTGACACCGGAGGTCGCCAAGATAAGGGGCAGACTCATCGAGGAAGGAAAGACGCATGGAACGTCTGGCAATAATTGACCTTTCCACCGAACAGGCGGTTGTTAAAGATATCCCGGATGATCTCCTGCGCATGTACCTCGGCGGCGAGGGACTCAACACCTACCTGCTGTACAATTATGCGGCACCGGGAGTCGACCCCCTCAGTCCGGAAAATCCCCTGATATTCGGGGCGGGGCTTATATCCGGGTACGATGTTTCATCGTCGCGATTCGAGGTCACCGCGAAATCGGTCGAGGGCGAAGGGGGATTCGGCACGAGCAACTGCGGCGGGCACTGGTCCGCCGAGCTCAAGTTCGCCGGATTCCAGCACCTCGTCATTAAGGGCAAGGCTAAACGTCCCACCTACCTGTATATCCATGACGGCGAAATCGAGTTCCGGGACGCCTCTTTCCTCTGGGGACACGATACCTACGAGTGCCAGGAGTTGATACAGGACGACCTCGGCAATACGCAGGTAAAGATAGCCATGATCGGGCAGGCTGGCGAAAACCTGGTGAAGTTCGCCAATATCATGCACGGACTCAAGAGGGCCGCCGGCAGGACGGGCATGGGCTGCGTGATGGGGTCGAAACTGCTCAAGGCGATAGTCGTCAGGGGCAGGCAGGGACTCCTGCCCCACGACCCCGACAGGCTGCTGGAGGTAAATACAAATCACCTCCGCCAGATTACCAGCACCAAGATTTACCCCGTCATTTCCCGCTACGGCACACTTACTATCTTCTGCGTGGCGAACCAGAGCGGCACGATGTCTGTCAGGAACAACCAGTCCAATTATTTCCCCGAAGCTGAAGGACACCTCGACGACGAGATATTCGAGGAACAGTACAAGACCAAGACACTTGCCTGTTACGCCTGCCCGCTGCGGTGCAGCCACCGCTATAGAATCAACTCCGGCCCCTACGCCGGGGTCTGGGGCGAGGGCCCCGAGTTTTATATGATGGGTGGATTCGGCCCGGCGGTGGGCAACGCTGACTGGGAACTGATACTTGCCGCCAATACTTTATTGAATCGTTACGGTCTGGATGTGGGTTCTTCCAGCGGCTACATCGCCTGGCTCATGGAACTGTGGCAGCGGGGTATTATCAACGAAAAGGATACGGGAGGCTTGAATCTTGAATGGGGCAACCAGGAATCAATACTCACCCTCCTCCACCAGATGGCCAAGAACGAAGGACTAGGTGGTATGATAGGACAGCGGGCATCGCAAGCTGTCAACGCGTTCGGCAAGGACGCCGGCAAGTACCTGTATACCCAGCGCGGAATGATGCACGAGAGCCCCCAGAACTTCCGCGCCGCCCGGGCGACCGCCCTCGGCGAAGCTACCGCCAACCGCGGCAGCGACCATCTTAAAGGCAGGTGCTCTCTGGAGTTTTTCGGCATGCCTCCGGAAGTGCTTGAAAAGATATACGGCAGGCCTATCGCCTCCGCCCTCAACTCGTGGGATGGTAAGGCATGGATGGCGGCCTGGACGCAGCACTTCACCACCGTCATTGATTCGTTAGGCTACTGCAAGTTCGCCACCATCTGGCCTGGCTCCACCCACAACCTGAACTACGGTAATTTCTGTGAGACCATTAACGCCGTCAAGGGTTGGGATATCACCCCTGACGAACTCATGGAAATCGGGGAAAGGGTCTGGAACCTGCAAAGAATGTTTATCCAGCGCGAAACCGGCGCTCTCAGGCAACACGACATCCCGCCTTCCGTATATTTCCAACCCCAGCCGCTGGAACCCCTCAAGGGAGAGAAACTCGACCATGGCGATTATAATCGTGCCCTTGACGAATACTACGATATCCGCGGCTGGACTAAGGAAGGCGCGCCTACTGCGGAAACGCTGGTCAAACTCAAGCTCGATAAGGAGCCGTCCAACCTGCTATGAAAACCGACGAGAATACGTTGACGGAACAGAAGACATTCTTCATACGCGCCGAGTTCTGCACGGGCTGCGGACTCTGCCAGCTTGCCTGCTCCATGGTCAAGGAAAGACAGCCAAATCCCGCCAGGGCGAGGATTACGGTCAAGAGGCTTGTCATGGACGGCCTGATGATTCCCTATATCTGCCTTAACTGTAAGAATCCCGTCTGCATAGAGGCTTGCCGCCGCAAGGCTATCAGCAAAGACCCTGAAACAGGCTGGGTGACCATCGATAAAGAGAAATGCAACAACTGTAAATTATGCGTTGCCGCCTGTCCGTTCTCGGCGATAGTGGTAACACCGGAAGATGAGGTGCTGCTCTGCGATGTCTGCGGAGGTAGCCCGAAGTGCGTGGAAATGTGCCCCACCGGAGCGCTTAGATTCGCCACCCGTTCCGAGGGGGTCGCCGGTTCAACGGACACAGCCGCCGTAAATGTCTTTAAGTCTCAGGATTAAAGGATAATATTCTAGGCGCGCTTGCCGATTATAATATATATACCCCACTCTTTTCCGGAGGGTAATACCATGAAGGACATAGTGGAAATCAATGAAGAAGACCCGGTTCTGAGGACATTCATCCTATTCACCCAGACCGCCCGCATATCAGCCAAGTATCAGGACGCTTATATGAACAGGAAAACGGGACTCTCGGACGTCAAGCTGATAGTGCTGATGGCCTTTTTTTATGACCCGACCACATCTATTACCCCCTCGCAGATTGCCCGGTGGACGGACACGGACCCTCACAACGTTACGACACTGGTCAACCGGATGAAACGGGAAGGATTACTCGAGACCAGGCGTGACGATAAGGATAGAAGGTTCTTAAGAATTTCCATTACAGAAAAGGGGCGTGCGTCTCTCAAAGAGTCGATGCCGGCGGCGCAACAGGTCATCGACCACCTAATGGCATCGCTTTCTAGGGATGACATTCTCATGATGGAAAAGTCCCTCAAGGTCATCAGGCATAACGCCTACGAAGGCCTGGCAAGTCTAACGGAAAATAAGTAGGTTCTCACGTATTCAATTTCCTCACACATTATTGACTATTGGAAATATATGATATATATTTCATATATGAAATCCGTTGACAATATATACATATTATATGTTTTAGTCGTTTTACACGCGTTTCCCGGAAAATCCAATCGTTTGATATAAATCGAAGGAGGCATAATGCGCAAAAAACCCCGCGAAGTATTCCTGGCAAATTTGCTTTCAGACCTTGTCTCACAATACCCGGACTGGCAGATAAAAGACCATTGCAGGATTGAGATAGATAGACAGCCCGGCAACCTCTGGCCACAGGCGGATATCCTCATCAGCATGCCCGGACGTAGGTTCATCATAGAATATGACGAGGACAGCGACCCGGGTAGAAGCCTCGTGAAATACTGGCCCGTTCTGGACGATTCACGATACGCCATAACCATTATTGAAGTGTGGAAAGGCGGTCAAACAGTCGGCAGGGGCTATGCCACACTGGCCAAATGGATGGGCACGAGACTCATGAAACTCTACCCGGGGACCATATACGAATTCATCGAAAGAACTGACGAACCCTCCGAACAGATTACAGGGAGGATAGCCCGGATGATTCTGGGGAGAGAGAAATTGTTGAGTGAGTAATGATTACCGGCCTTGATAATCCCCAAGATTCTAACACATGATAGAAGTAGATATACCGGCCCTGCCAGATGATTTAATAGGAATGGTGGGCGGTACTGTACGATAGGTAGAACCTTTAAACTTGTTTTTACCCTAATCCGGTTATTTTAAGTGTTGACCTATTAGATTAGATATGGAGACGGGAGAGGAACGGTCTTCATTTCCTACTATTCTTGGTTTACCGTGCTCTTTCCTTCGTTACTCCTTTAGCGTTCGGTTTGAAGTTTCCTATATACTATCTTACCTTTATCGACGAAAATGCATTGAACACAGAAAAACCGTTAGACCTACTCTACGAATTCCCTGCCTAACAGCTCGCGGCATATTATCAGTTTCATGATTTCTGCCGTTCCGTCCCCTAATTCCGTTAATATCGAATCCCGTAACCTTTGCTCGATAGGAAGGTCCTTACTATAACCATAATGTCCGTGGATTAATAAACACTCGTGGATAATATTAAAAGCGATACGCGGACACCACCACTTTGCCATGGCGGATTCTTTCCGGTGTGGTAATCCGTTATCTCTCATCCATAATACCCGGTAGCAGAGCCATCTACCCAGTTCGAGGTATGTTGCCGCCTCGGCTATCCTAAATGACGTGCCTTGGAACTTCGAGATGGGTTTTCCGAATTGGACCCGCTGCTTCGCGTATTCTATGGTTTCCTGCAGTGTCACTTCTGCCTTGGATAATGATTGCAGGGCTCCGAAAATCCGGAGACAGTCGAATGCCCGCATCGTAGTCTGAAATCCCTTCCCTTCCTCATCGCCCAGCAGGTACTTACTAGGCAGTCTCAAGTCTTCCAGGGATACTATACCGCCTTCGGTTGCTTCACATCCCATATCTTCTATCTTGCTGATACTGATACCAGGTGTATCAAACGGAACTAGAAACGGAGTTATTCGTCTCGATGTAATATCTGATTTAGCCAGTACCATGACCGCGTCGCCCTGTGTTGCGAAAGTAACCCGGTTTTTCTCACCGTTGAGAATGTAATAATCACCGTCATCCTTAAACGTGGTTTTCAGGTTTCCCAGGTCGGACCCGGCTTCGGCTTCCGTAGCTCCCATGCAAACGATTTTATCACCTGATGCCATAGCAGGCAGCCATTCTCTTTTTATCTCTTCACACCCAAGACCAATAATAGCTGCCAGGCCATAGTTATTAAAAACCAACCAGGATGCATCATCTGCATATTTAGCTAATTCCTCCACTACTATACCATTAGTGACAGCATCTTTAGAGAAGCCTCCGTATTCTTCCGGTATATTCAATCCCATTAATCCAAGGTCCGCCACTTTCCGAATTAATTCTGATGGTATTTTCGCCTCTTTAACCCTATCTTTATAGGAATCCGCCAGTTCCTTGGTCCCGAATTCCTTAATCATTGCCCTGAGCATGTTTTGCTCTTCGCTAAAGGTAAAATCCAACATATGCATATCTCCTGATATTTAATATGAAATTATTATGGCTAGTTTTACTCTGGTATTTCTTCTGAAGGCGTTTCTCTTATCTCTTGAAGCTGTTTTCATAGATATTATATGCTAAAAGCCGGAATATTATTCGAATATCCTGTCTTGGATCAGGTTTTTATAGGTCTCATCGGATAGGCCAAGGATCTCTTTGCATATAAATTCATTATGCTCTCCAAGTATCGTAGACCTTCCTACCTCTGAATCCACATCAGACAGCTTAATAGACGGTGGATGCGCATAGCTGATTTTACCCATAAATGGATGTTCTACTTCACGAAAATACCGATAGTGTTTTAGTTGAATATCATCGTAAATATCTCGAGCGTCTGACACTACTCCAGCACCGACTCCGACATTCTGCATCATGGTCATCACCTGTTCCGGGGCGTAATTGATGGTCCAAGTCTCTACCAGTTTGTCCAGCTCATCACTATTTTTTAACCTGCCTTCAAGGTTACTAAAGCGGGAATACCGGGACCATTCAGGATTACCGATGACCTTACAAAAACTCTGCCATTCTTTATCTGTGAATACCTCGATTGCTACCCACCTTTCGTCACCTTTACATCGATATACTCCGTGCGGTGCAGCGTATTTACATTTATTTCCCGATATCGTCAAATTACGCTTGTTAGCTGAATAATCCAGCACTAACGGAGTCAAGTAATTCAAGGTGGATTCTATTTGCGATTGGTCAATACACTGACCTTTCCCCGTCCGTCGTCGGTAATCGATAGCCGCGACCATTCCCAGTATACTTAACAGGGGGGAAAGCTGGTCGGAATAATAGCTGGATACCGGCACCGGGCCTCGATCCGGCCAGCCAGCTATCGAATACATCATGGCGTAAGCCGCCAGGGTCATCCCGAAACCGGCTTGTTTTGACATCGGGCCGGTATGGCCGTATCCGCAACTCCTGACCATGATGATGTCTGGCTTGATTTTTTTTAGTTCATCATAACCGAGGCCGAATCGTTCCATGACACCAGTTGGGAAACACTCCCCTAGAACATCTGACCAGGCAACCAGCTTTTTAAAGACTTCCAGAGCCTTTGGGTTTTTCAAATTCAGTGTTAGGCTATACTTGGGGGTTGGATGGCTGAAGGCGAACAAGGCGCCGCGATTTACTGCATTTGGTGAATCGTTAGTCACGTTTGTGTAGGTGAAGACACGCCTGATGGGATCGGGTTGCTTCATGCTTTCTACTCTGACCATTGTGGCCCCAAAATGAGAAAGGAAGTTCATGATGAATACCCCGGCGCCCGACCAAGTCATATCGATTACTTTTAGTCCTTCGAATGGTTTATCGACCATGTTTCTCCTCTAGATTACCTGACGATGTTTCAGAGTTACGAGTTCTTGCTTTGAAAAGCCTAGTTCTTTGCTGTAAATTTCCTCGTTATGTTCGCCGATTAGGGGCGCCCGGAATCTAATGCCACAATCTGCCTCGCTAAACTTCAGAAAACCTCCCGGATACGTCAAGTCAGTGCCAAGTTCCGGGTGATTTATATCAACCCAGAAGTCCCTCTCGACGAATTGGGGGAATTCCATTGCTTCTTCAACATTCAGCGATATCCCTATATGGACACCCTTTTCGAGCGATAATTGCAGGAGTTCCGCCTTGGTATGTAAAGCAAAGTATTTCTCAATAACAGCGACAATGGCATCAAGGTCTTCTCCGGTCCATTCTCCGTCATGGGGTTTGGTCCAGTCCCAGCGCTCCAACGCCGTGGTATCGATGCCGTCCTTTTTCATCTCTTCTATGATGGGTTTGTAGCTGGATGCCATCGCTGCGGTAGCTAATGTAAACGAAACATCACCGTCCTTGCATCGCCATAATATCGGCTGGTAATAGAGATCTCCATCCCGCATCTGGGTGGTGAACCGGTTCCGGCCCTTTCGCTCTGGAATGATTTTCTGCAATATCCAGGGTAGCTGCTGCTCCGCGTTACCCACGAATGTAAGTCCCTGTTGGGTAGGTGCATCTACCCACTGGCCTTTCCCAGAAAACGCGCGATAGTACAGAGCTACCATGGTACCGATGGCGGCATGGGCAGCTCCGACTAGATAAGAATGAAAATAACTGGTGGTCAATGGGGGTCTGTCCGGGTCCCCCACGGTGTAAATCATACCGCCCAAAGCACGTACGACGAGATCGGAAGCCTTGTAATCTTTATACGGGCCCTCCTGTCCGAAAGCGCTGATTGATGTAAACACCAGTCCGGGATTGATCTGGCTTAGCGTCTCGTATCCCAGACCGATTTTCTGCATGTAGCCCGGATCGAATGACTCAATGACTGCATCGGCTTTCTCCACCAGTTGTTTGAAAATATCTTTACCTTCGGTGGTCTCGATATCGAGTGTGATGCCTCGTTTATTCGCGTTAACAGCGAACCAGTAGAGACATTTTTCCGGATCTTTGACATCGTGATAGAATGGCCCGATGTTTCTTGATTTATCTCCCCCCGGTGGCTCGACTTTTATAACATCCGCCCCCAAATCTCCGAGCAGCCTTCCGCAAAAGTAACCCTTTTCATTGCTGAGATCGATTACCCTATAACTACTTAACATCATAGTGTTCTCTAAACAACATGTGTAGATTAATTGAACCTGTCAACGTACCACTGACCTGTCTCCAGGCGTGATACCTCTAGTAAAGTCAGTACCTCAGTTAGCGCACTCACTCTGACTTACGGGTCAATTATATATCATTTGCCTGAGGGTTGCATATATTCGAGGAGGTACGTTCCCGAGGGTTTCATGTAGTACTTATTTTATTGATTATGTGGTATAAAGGAGGTTGAATAATGAAGTGATAGTAACCGATAACGAAGCAGCCTTATATTACACACTGGCTACCTTACCGGATAATCAGATCATAGAAAAGGAAGGAGTTCTAGCTACCGTATATCATGGTGGGCGGTAGAGGATTTGAACCACTGACCTCCGCGATGTCAACGCGGCGCTCTAACCAACTGAGCTAACCGCCCACGCTCAGATTAATTCTACTAGATACCCCCGTTTATCGTCAACCTCCCCACCAAGCATATGCCCCGTACCTGATGATGTGGTAAAATGGATAAATTTACATCTGTCCTTCACGGACCGTTACTAAATACGGGAGGTCTTCACAAATGAACGTTCTCAAGGGACTGGGCACTGCTATCCTGAGTCTTCTACTTTTCCTCTGTCTCAGCGTTTTCAGCATCGCTTTCCTCCTCCAGAGCACCGTGCTTAATCCCGACTTCGTCGTTAAACAGGTAGACAGAATCGACGTTTCGGAAATCGCCGACGAGTTTGCCGGGGACCTGTTCTCCGAAGACCTGCCCGGCGAAGCGCAGTTCCTGCGGGCAGCCGTATTCGATATCATCGATGACCAGGAACCCTGGCTTAAAGAGCAGTTCCGCTACGTTATTAACACGTTTTACGATTACCTACTAAGCGAGACCGATACACTGGAAATCACCATCGACCTGGCGGCGGTCAGAGAAGGTTTAAAGGAGAGTATCTGGGAATCACTTACCGAACAGGCGGCTGACTGGCTTCCCGACGTTGTAACGCACGAGCTTAGCCCGTACGTTGAGGAGCACTATGACGAGTACGTTCAGTTGATTCCGGACGAATACGTCCCGCCGGGGATTGCCGACCTGCCTGAAGAACAGCTTATGGGATTCCTCGACCTGTACTTACAGGACATCGGGCAGGAAATTGAGCAGCAGGACCTGGTGCCGGAAATAACCGGACTACTGGAAGTACTGCTCAAACCTTATTATGACGACTATGCCGATGAGTTCCTGGAGATAGTGCCTTCCGAGATAGAATGGAACGAGGACAACATTCCCGCCGACGTCATGGACCAGCTGCTTACCGCCAGGGAATACATCGGCTACTTCCAGGCCGGCTTCTACTGGCTCATCTTTATAATGGTGGTGCTGGCCGGCTTGATTTTCCTGGTAAACTGGAACGTCAGGAATGCCTGCCGCGCGCTGGGAATAGACCTGATTGTCTTCGGGGCACTGGACCTTATCGGAGTTATCATTGCCAGAGTTAACAGCCCGCTGGGCATGATATCGGACGTGCCTGCGACGTTTGAGTCGTGGCTGACTGCCCTCTATAACGACGTCCTCTCTATAATGATGTGGTTCAGCATCGGCGTACTGATTATCGGGATAGCCTTACTCGTGGTATCAATCGTCGTCAAACCCAAGTCCGCGGAGCCAGCTTACGATGGCTAAACGACTCGTTATCGTCGCGATCCTCCTGCTGTTTCTACTGGCTTCCGTATGCTCCTGCCTGGGATCGGGTCCGGCGCCCGTGGCGCAGCTGGCGATACTCCGGCAGGAACTGACTAAAGACGAAACAGGCGCGACGGTGGTCTATGTGACCGTGAAGAATAACAGCCAGAACGTGGCCGAGCTTGCCGAGGTCAGTGTTGATTTCTACGACGCCAGCAAGAACTACGTAGACAGCGCCACGGACAGCGTCATCAACCTGAGACCCAATGAGACTTGGGACTTTACGTTCAGGTGTGAGGGGGAGCGCTGCAGCGATGTCACCAGCGCCGAAGTTAGAACGACCTCCGGGACAATCTCAGGGGGATTGTGAAGACTTGCTCTTTAGCCACCACCCTACCCCACCGCATACCATAGCCCCCACCGCCGTGAACAGCCCGCAGAATACGGCGGCATCGGCGAAGAACTCCTGCGGAAACAGCCGCAGCATGTAGCCCTCCGCGTACCAGAACTCGTTGGTGAAAAAGACCAGGTGAAATCTATACCATAAATCGCCAAAACCCCAGAACACGTCCAGTAGCACCACCGCCACTATCAACACCAGCGACAGACCTCCCCCGTATAGCAACCCCCGCGCCAGCCTCCTCCTGTCTTTAAGCCAGAACACATTGACCAAAACGTATGCCAGCAGATACGCAAATGTACCTATATACAGCCCGTAGTCCAGCCACATCAGATCTTTAACATCTTTGAAGTGGCTGGTTTCCTCGTCGGTAAACAGCCTGACCGGCTGCCCGCCGCTGACCACCGTAAGCTCTATATACTCCCCGCCGCAGTTGAAATAGTCGACCAGGCTATCGTAAGCGCGCTCTATCTCCGGTTTTTCCAGCGGCAAACCGTAACTCGATAGCCTCTGGCTTACGTTATATTTATCATAGCCGAAATCACACAGCCAGAAGCTCAGGCTGTTCGCCATTATCCCGATTGCCGCCGTTAGCAGCATCACGGGCATGCAAATTATAAAAAGCCATTGCGCCGCTGTTTTCATGACATCGTCACCGGTAAGTAGATTTTACATGAACAGAGCGGAAAACGCACTCGTTGGAGAAAAGCAGGCTAGCGAATTACTGCAATCTGCTTCGGGCGGCGGGCCATGAAGACGAAGATAAGTCCCGCCAGGCAGAAAATGGCAGCGGTAATAAAAGCGGGGGTATAGGTAGAGGTGGCGTCGAAAATAGCCCCGGCGACGGTTGTGGCGATAGCGTTGGAGCAGACCTGGAAAGGCAGCACCATCCCCATAACCTGCGCATACCGCTGGCGCGGGTAGTAAGCGCCTATAAATGTCGGCATGGCGGCGGTCAGCGCTCCGTTGCTCATACCCTGGAATGCCGCGTAGACGTAAATCAGCCCCAGTTCCTTCGATGATAATAGAACCACTAATCCCATAAGCTGGATGGCAAAAAAGGCACTGGCGAGGTATCTCACCTTGAACCTCATTGCCAGAGCCCCGAAAACCAGGCTCCCCAAGATGCTGAACACGGACATAAAACTCATGGTCGTGGCGGCGGTCATCGCACTGAACTTGATATCCTGCAAATAGGCTATCTGGTGGGACACCATCGTTCCCATGGTAAACGTATTGGCGGCGGAAAAACCTCCGATAAGCCACGCCGTCGGGCCTTTCATTATCTGCCTGATACCCCATCCCGCAGCTTTGTCATCACTGACCGCCTGAGATTCCGCCGCCTCCAGTTCGGTGTATGCATCGGCGGGCATGCCGTCCGGCGTCAATCCCATGTCTTCCGGTCGGTTTCTCGTCAGAATGGTGGCGCCGAGCAGCACCCCGAATAACACAATCACGCCGGCGAGCACCAGCCATGTCTCCCGCCAGCCTATCGCCGATATCAGGGAGGTCGTCAGGGGCGGAAAAACGAATCCACCCATGCCCGCGCAGGCGATGAAAACCCCCAGCGCCAGGGAACGCTTCTTGATAAACCAGTTACTGATTACCGTAGTACAGGAAATATACCCCCCGAAACCTCCCCCTATCCCGATGAGTATGTACAGGATATACATCTGCCAGATTTCCTGTACGAAATATACCCCGGCTATCCCCAGTCCCGCCAGCAGGTTGCCGGTTATGAGTGTTATTCTGGGTCGTAGTTTTGCCACGATGATGCCGTAAAGCGGACTGGGCAGCCCGAAGGCGAGGATACCTGCCGAAAGCGCCCCCGCCACCATTGCCCGGCTCCAGCCGAATTCCACCGTTATCACGGGCAGCAGCACGCCGAACGAGTTTACGAACACCCCGCCGACGACGAATATCACCAGCGCCACGCCGGCAAGCGCGAACCAGCCGTAAAATATCCTGCCTGTTCTGCCAGTTACTGTTTCAGGCACCATCTATAATTCATTCCTGTTTTACTTCTTCCGGGAAAATGGTTGAGGACTGCCGGTTTAAAGACACCGGCGCTTATTTAATTATACGTCCCGCGGCTGTTTTACCGCAAATCTGAAAATGCGTTTTTCGTCATGCTCGACTCCGGTTTTTCCCGTATCGGGGCTGTGTTATAATGATTGAAAACCGGTGCCGGATTGATAATGTTTACCCACCTTCACGTTCACACCGAATACAGCCTGCTCGACGGGATGTGCCGTATCCGCCAGCTGGTAGACAGGGCCAAGGAGCTTGGCATGGACAGCCTGGCGATTACCGACCACGGCGTCATGTACGGGGTAATCGAGTTCTACCGGGAAGCCCGGGAAGCCGGCATCAAACCCATCATCGGCTGCGAGGTCTATGTCGCCCCTAACGGAAGGTTAAGCCGCAACGCCGGGGACAAGAATAACTACCACCTAATCCTCCTCGCGAAAGACGTTACCGGCTATGAGAACCTCATCCAGCTTACTACCAAAGCTCACCTGGAGGGTTTCTACTACAAGCCGAGAGTCGATAAAGAACTGCTGGAACAGCACAAAGACGGGCTCATCGCCATGAGCGCCTGCCTCTCCGGCGAGGTATCCAGCCTTATCCAGAGCCGTCAGTATGACGAGGCTAAAAAGGCAGCCCTCTGGTACCGGCAGACCTTCGGCGATTTTTACCTGGAACTCATGAAGCACCCCATTCCAGAACAGGAAGGGGTTAACAACTACCTCATTCAGATAAGCCGTGAACTCGGCATTCCCCTCGTCGCCACCAACGATACCCACTACATCAATAAAGAGGACGCCTCCGCCCACGATTTACTGCTTTGTATCGGCACCAACACCACCATTCACGACGAAAAACGCATGAAAATGGCGGGGGATACCTTTTATCTCAGGAGTCCGCAGGAGATGGCGGAGCTTTTCAAGGACATTCCCGAGGCGCTTGAAAATACGGATAAAGTTGCCGCCAAGTGTAATCTCGACCTGGAGTTCGGGCGACTCCACCTGCCGGAAATCGAGCTTCCTGAAGGCAAGACCCCCGACCAGTTTCTCGCCGACCTCTGCCACGAGAGCTTCCGCACCTACTACCCCGACCCCACCCCGGAAATAGAACAGCGCCTGGAATACGAGCTTGACGTCATCAAGACTACCGAGTTCGCCAATTACTTCCTCGTCGTCTGGGACATAATCTCGTTCGTAAAAAAACAAAAAATCCTCTTCGGCGTCAGGGGCAGCGCCGCCGCCAGCATCGTCCTGCACTGCCTCGGCATTACCCCCCTCGACCCCATCGAACACGGGCTGGTCTTCGAGCGCTTCCTGAACATCGAACGCAAGGAGATGCCGGATATCGACATGGACTTCCAGGACGACCGCCGCGACGAGGTCATC
>JAFGPF010000013.1 GCA_016926115.1 Dehalococcoidales bacterium
GCCTACCAGGACCGCAGTATCCTCGAAGGTAATCCCCACAGCGTCATCGAGGGCATGATAATCGGCGCCTTCGCCATAGGCGCCCGCCAGGGTTTCATCTACGTGCGTAACGAGTACCCCCTCGCCGTAGAACACACCCGGATAGCCCTGGAACAGGCGATAGACTACGGTTTCCTCGGCGAGAACATCCTCGGTTCCGGCTTCGATTTCAAGGTAACCATTAATAAAGGGGGAGGCGCCTTCGTCTGCGGCGAATCGAGCGCCCTGATAGCCTCCCTGGAAGGCAAGATAGGCGAGCCCAAGTCCAAGTACACCCACATGTCCGAGAAGGGACTCTGGGACAAGCCCAGCCTGCTGAACAACGTCAAGACCTGGGCTAACATCCCGCTGATAATCAACAAAGGCGCCGACTGGTATTCAAAAATCGGCACCGAGGGCAGCAAGGGCACCATGATATTCTCACTGGTCGGCAAGATTAACAACTCCGGCCTGGTGGAGGTGCCCATGGGCATCACCCTGCGCGAGATGATTTATGAAATCGGCGGCGGTATCCCCAACGGCAAGAAATTCAAAGCGGTGCAGACCGGCGGCCCTTCCGGCGGCTGCATCCCCGAGGAGTTCCTCGATACGCCGGTGGACTTCGACGAGCTGACCAAGCTCGGCTCGATGATGGGCTCCGGCGGCATGATTGTCATGGACGAGGACAACTGCATGGTGGATGTCGCCCGCTACTTCATCGACTTCCTCAAGGGCGAGTCCTGCGGCAAGTGCGTACCCTGCCGGGAAGGGCTTGCCAAGATGAGCGATATCCTCAACCGGATTACCCACGGCCAGGGCAAGCCGGAAGACATTGATACGATGATGGACCTGGCGGACATTCTCAGCACCGGTGCGCTCTGCGCGCTGGGACGCACCGCCGCCAATCCCGTCATCAGTACCCTTAAGCACTTCAAAGACGAGTACCTGGCCCATATCAACGATAAGAAATGCCCGGCGGGCGTCTGCCACGAACTGATAACGTACAGCATAGATGCCGAGAAATGTACCGGCTGCGGCGCTTGCGCCCGGGCTTGCTCAACCAACGCCATCAGCGGAGAGAAGAAAGAACCCCACGTAATCAACCAGGGTATGTGCATCAAATGCGGAGTCTGCTATGACTCCTGTAAGTTCGGAGCGGTAATAAAACAGTAGAAGGAGGCTGAAGATGACTAAATATTGGGTTAGTGGTGAACAAGCGGTCGAAATAACGGCAGCGGAAGACAATAATGCCGTGCATCTTACTGTCGATGATAAAGATATCTGCGTATCCGGCGGTCAAACGATACTGGAGGCGGTGCAGCGTATTTCCGGCATCGGCGACATCCCGGCTTTATGCTACCATCCCGCCGTGAAACCTTACGGGGCCTGCCGACTGTGTACGGTAGAGGTGAGTGAGGACGGAGGCAAGACCTTCAGGTTCGTCGCCGCCTGCCTTTACCAGATTAAGGAAGGTCTCATCGTCAAGACCAGTACCGAGAAGGTTAAAAAGCTGCGTAAGGGAATCATCGAGCTGCTGCTGGCGAGATGCCCTTCCGCCAAAGTGGTGCAGGACCTCGCCGAGGAATACGGGGTAGAAAAACCCCGGTTCACCGCGGGCGACCATGACTGTATTCTCTGCGGCCTGTGCGTCAGGGCATGTCAGGAGATAATCGGCAAATCGGCAATAAGCCTGGTGAACCGCGGCATCTACAAGGAAGTAGCCGCCCCCTTCTACGCCTATGAACTGGGTGAAGGATGCATCGGCTGCGGCGATTGCGCCTTCGTGTGTCCCACCGGCGCCATTACCATGGGCGAAAACGGCAAACCGATCCTCCCCAGGGTTAAGATACCTTACGCTGAAATCGGTGCCATGATGTCGGAGGAAAAAGCCTCCACATCCCGGGGCTAAATCAGACTAAAAGCGAATTTTACGTATAAATTAAGGCACAGCCTTAGCGGCTGTGCCTTTTTCGTTGCTAAAAACAAGCGGAGCCGGGGTTACTAGGGCAAGCTTTTTTCAATCCCATTTTCATTCTTGTTTATATGTAGCGAGAAGACTATAATTAGCTATGCCAGTCAATATTTTGCGCGTAGAAGTACAGCTAAATATACGGAGGTAAGGAAAATGTATGAGAAAAAAGTACTCGGACTGGACGAATGTCTGAAGACCGTGGAAGCCATGGTTGCTGAGAATAAAAGGCAGGGCGGCTTACCAATCGCGATTGCCATAGTGGATGAACACGGCGATCTTCTCTGCTACGCCAAGATGGACTCGGTTCCCATGGCCCCCGGCGAGGTCCAGGGTTATGTGGACAGCGGCGGCTACATGGCAATCAAGAAGGCATTAACGTCGGCGCACTTCAGGGGAGACGCTAAAAAACTGTCCGAAATGATGACCAAGATGAACCGGAATATCGCGGTTGACTTTGACGCCAGGTACGTAGCCCTCTCGAATGGCGGGGCTGCTGCTATCGTGAAGCCCGGTGAGAAAACCGTATACGGCGCCATCGGGGTCGGCGGTCGTGTTCCCGGGGAGGGTGACGAGGAGATGGCGCAGTACGGCTTAAAGGTTATGCAGGACATCCTGTGGCCGTCTAAATAGGCAATCAATCCCGGCTGATGTCCCTCTACTCGTGCTCGGTCGGGAGGAACTGTTTCTCACTGAGGAACTGGACTACGGTCTTGGCTATCTTACCCGGGTCACCTTCGAGCACATCGCTCTGCTTCTGGGTAACGCCTCCGGATATTACGAGGCGTAACCGCTCCTCCGCAGAAAGACGGGAGTCCGGGGTGAATATCTTTTTGGGTCGCGGCTTTGGATTAGAAAGTCCCGTGGTTCTGGTTCTGGCCCCTTCGGAGCCTACCTCCCCGTAAGAGAGTCCCAGTTTCTCCCGGTTACATTCAGTAATATCTTTTCTAAGACCGGCCATCAGCGACGGCAGACTGGCATACCGCGGCTCGTTGAGGTCGAGTTCTACTGTAAACAGTACCGGGAGAGACACCTCTATTCGGGCCCTGTTACCTTTCTCCAGCTTACTTTCGACATCCGCCTTACCGTCTTCCTGAGAAACATCGATTTTTACAACTCTTGATACTAGCGGTATATTGAGTCTTTCCGCGATGACGCTGCCGACCTGCCCGGCCTCGGTATCAATAGCCTTCTGCCCGCAGAGGATAAGGTCGTATTGACCGGAGCCGATGTATTTGGCCAGTATGACCCCGGTAGCATAGCTATCGGAATCCTCGAAGCTTTTATCCCAGAGAAGTATTATCTCATCGGCCCCCATAGCCAGACACTGGCGCAGCAGCCTTTTTGACGAGGGAGGCGCCATGGATATCAGCGTAACCCGGCTGGTACCATCCCTCTCCTTTATCCGCACGGCTTCCTCCAGGGCGACCATGTCGTAGGGGTTTACAATGTAAACGAGGTCATCGCTGTTGATATGGCCGGTCTGGGTGTCCAGAAAAACAATACTGACATCGGGCACCGGCTTGACACATACCGCTATATTCACAAATTGTCCCCCGATTTATTCTTCCGATATTAACCGTAACGCAAACAAACCCCG
Source organism: Dehalococcoidales bacterium (assembly GCA_016926115.1). The sequence continues at coordinate 3,588 of JAFGPF010000013.1, forward strand.
TAGCCGCCCCGTGGATAAGCCCACTCTATGGCGCCAGCGGTACAGGCGACACGGCAGGCGCCACATTCCACGCAGCCCTGCCACGAAAATACCAGTTTTTCTTCCTCCAGCGTATAGTTCTGCACCGGACAGACATAAAGGCAGGCTTTCTCCGGACAGGTCTCGCATATACTCGTATTCACCCTGATATGCGGCTCATCATCAACATTGAATCTTATGGTGGCCAGCTTATCTTCTATGGCCATATCAATGCCCTTCCTGCCTTTATAATATCTTTTACCAATCGCCAGGTAGATATTTTCCCTTTCATTTCCTCCCTGACCAGGCTTAATATCTTCTTTTTCGGCTGACCGTCAACCCGGAATATCCTCCTCGAGATTCCGCAGACCAGCGAAGGATATAACTCGTATATACGGTGATTGTCCTGAAAGCCCGGGGCATGGCGGAAGGTCTTCAGGTCCTTGAGCACGAAGCTTTCCTCGAGCAGTCTTCGGTAAGAGGCAAGCCCTTTTCTGGTGAAATCCCCTTTCTGGCTGGCTGTGATGACAGCCTGCGCGGCGGCATAACCGGAGGCAATAGCGAAATTCATCCCCTGAAGGGTGAGTCCCGTTGACACCAGAAATCCGGCGGCGTCACCCGCTACCAGCAGGCCGTTGCCGCATAGCTCGGGCACCATATTCATCCCCGCTTCAGGAATCAGGTGCCCCGAATACTCCTTCAGGACGGCACCTTTGATAGCCGGCTTGACACATGGATTATTCTTGAAATTGTCCAGAAGCTCGGCGATAGAAGTCTGTTTTTCCTGCAACGAGCTTAGCCTGGCAACGATGCCGAGGGACAGACTGGACTTGTTGGTATAAAGAAAGGCGCCTCCCGTCAGGCCCCCGGTACAGTCCCCGACGAAGCTCTGGGCCAGCCCCTCACCCTCGGACAGACCGAACCTTGCCTCGATAGTCTCTGCGGGGAGAGCCAGTACCTCTTTGGCGGCGACCGCAAATGACGAGTCGTTAAATTCTTTTCTGAGACCGGCCTTTTTCGCCAGCAGGGAATTTGCGCCGTCGGCGGCGATAACAACATCGGCAAGCACTTCCCCTTCATCTCTCCGCGCCACGACACCGGCGACTTTATCACCGTCCCGGATAAGGTCATCGACGACCGTTCCCGGAACAAGAAAAGCCCCAGCCTCCTGTGCTTTTTCAGCATACCAGGGGTCGAACTTTGCTCTGAGCAAGGTAACACCGTTATATGGAGGAGAGCCGAATTCGCTTTCCGCCGAGGTGAGGGAGAAATACGAACCGGCAGTCAGGAAGGTAAGGACATGCCTGGTTACGTACCTTTCAATCGGGGCCTGCTTCCAGAAATCAGGCAGAAGCTCATTGAGAGCCTCGGTATAATACAGCACCCCGCCGAACATGTTCTTGGTGCCGGGCTGGTCGCCCCTTTCGAAAATCGCGACCTTCATCCCGGCCCGCGCCAGTACGATGGCCGCGGTGCAACCGGCCGGCCCGGCGCCGACAATTACGACATCAAACTTCTCAGGCATTACCCGCCTCGGCGTCATTATTATCCGTTTCCCCAGCCGTTTCAGGCAGCTCTTCGATAATGGCGGAAATCACCCCGGTAACTTCTCCGATGATACTCATGTCCGCTACCTTGAAAATCGGGGCGTTGCGGTCTTTATTAATAGCGATGATAAACCCGGAGTCTTTCATGCCCAGGACGTGGTAGACCGAACCCGATATACCACAGGCAATGTACAACCTCGGTGCGACGGTCGTCCCGGTCTGCCCGACGAGTTTCTTACGGGGCAGCCAACCTTCATCAACCGCTCCCAGAGAGCCCGCCACGACACCCCCTAAACGCCCGGCAAACTCCTTAAGAAGCTGAACATTTTCAAGGCTGCCTGCTCCCTTGCCGGCGGCCACGATTACTTCGGCTTCATCAAGACTGATTTTATCAGGAGCGGCTTTAACCACGGATTTTACGCGTATACGACTCTCGCTACGACCCGGCTCCGGCGTAATTTCTCTTGTCTCTGCCTGCCTGGTTTTGTCTTGCCGTGATATCGTTATTATGCCGGGTTTGACCGTGGCTATCTGCGTGCCCGATGACGGGCAGAGAATCGTGCTGCTTATCCTGCCGCCATGGGTGAGTCTGGTACCCGTCAGACGCCCTTCCTTATTGATAGACAGGCTGACGCACTCGGAAATCAGGCCTGTGCCCAACCTGGCCGCCAGTCTGGGGGTTAAATCCCGACCGGTCAGGGTAGCCCCGCATAGAAATATATCCGGAGACTTGTCCTTAATGAGTCCGGATAAAACTCCTGTATAATAATCAGCGCTGTAATCAGGTTGACGAGAGTTATCTAGGAGAAATATATCATCGGCGCCATAACTCGCCAGTTCCCCGGCCAGTTCCCGGCTGTCGTCGCCGACTACTAATGCAACTACCCGGCCCCCCAGGTCATCGGCCAGCTGCCGGCCGCAACTCAAGGTCTCCAGGCTGGCGGCTTCTACCCGCCCTTCTTCATGTTCGATAAGGACCCAGACACTCTTGCTTTCAGACACCTTCTGGATATTCTCTCTCCTAAATATTGGGCTGGTCTACAACCACCGGCCGGCATTAGCTCCGTCCCAGACCGAGTCCTGCAGGAGACGCGGAGCGAGGCAGTGACCCACGGAATAAATTTCCTTTACCTCGCCTTTCAGGGCATGATACAGGGCATCATCCGCTCTCCCGATTGCTGAATATACCACCGTATCCACTCCCTCGATGCGCCTTTCGGCCCCGGTAACAGCATTGGCCACAACCACGGCACCGCCTGCTATTTCCTTGACCCGTGTCAGGGGCGTAATGATACCGCCGTTACTCAACAGCTGCTGGTACATGAATGTCAGGGTATTGGTCTCCAGTTCGGAACCGGCGTAGAGGCAATGTGTAATCAGCTCCACCTTCTTGCCTCTATCCGCGAGGAAGATAGCCACCCCCAGCGCCTGTTCATGCTGCTCGGCGGCTATTACCACCACATTTTCACCGACTTCTACTTTATCCTGCAGAACGTCGCGTACCCACACCACATTATCACTATCGCCGCCCTTCATCATGGGCCTGGCAAGCGTCGAACCCGTAGCTATCACCACGGCATCCGGGTTCTTTTCCCTGACCATTTCCGGCGTGACTTCCGTTTCACGTACGACTTCCACACCGAGCAGCCCCATCTGGTAGGTATAATACCTGGGGACCTCGGCGAAGTCTTCTCTCTTCGGTATTTTTGCGGCTATGTTGAGCTGACCGCCCAGTTCTCTTTCCTTCTCATAGAGAGCAACCCGGTGTCCTCTCAGTGCGGCGACCCTCGCTGTCTCCAGTCCGGCTGCCCCCCCGCCGATTACCATTACCGTCTTTTTAGTCTCCGCCGGGATTATTGTTGCCATCTGCTCTTCCCTGCCCGCTTCCGGATTAATGGCGCAGGTGATGGGACTTCTCCGTAAGAAGTTGCCGGCACAGGACTGGATGCAGCCGATACACTTACGTATCTCCTCGACTCTACCTTCCCGCGCTTTACTGGGCCATTCCGGGTCACAGATAAGCCCCCTGGCTATGCCGATAAGGTCTGCCTGATTGTCCGTAAGTATCTGCTCGGCCTGGACCGGGTCGTTGATTCTACCGTGGCATACCACCGGGAGACTCACTACTTCTTTAACGCCGGCGGCCAGATAAACGAAGCACCCCAGCGGGAAATGCATGGGAGGAATATGCCCGGCCGCACCGGCGCTGATGCTGAGGTAGTCCACCTGGGAGGTCGCCTCTATTTTAGCGGCGAGAATCTTGGCGTCATCCAGTGTCGTGCCGCCATTCATCAGCATATCGCCGACCAGCCTGAAGCCTACCACGAAATCGGGTCCGACGGCTTTCCTGACGGCGTCGATAGTCTCCATCTGGAACCTGAAGCGGTTCTCCAGACTGCCGCCGTACTCGTCGGTCCGCCGGTTGGCGAGAGGAGACATGAAAGAGACAAACAGCCCGCCCGTGCCCATATCGCAGGTAATTTCAACGCCGTCATAGCCTGTTTCCTGCATTCTTCGGGCGGAGTCGGCATACGATTTTACGATTAGTTTAATCTCTTCGATGCTTATCTCGTGAGGAACGCTGTTTCCCAGCGTGCTGGGCAGCATTCCCATTACCCCTCCCGATGCAGTGGCTGCAAATCCCGCGCCCGCGTCGTCTATAAAACCGGTCAATGAACCAAGATGCGTCAGTTGTGCCACGACCGCGGCGCCATTGTCATGCACGGCCCGGCTAATCATTTCAAAGGCAGGCATTGCTTTATCATCGCAGGTGGCGATATAACTGCGAGATGTACTTGAAGGCCATACCACGTTCTGCGGCGTTACGATAAGCCCGGCCCCTCCCCTGGCCCTGGCTGCCAGGTAATGCATCATTCTTTCGTTCGGCGCTTCACCCTCGCCGTAGAATGCCGTACAGTGCGCGGGGCAGACTATCCGGTTACGCAATGTTATATTGCCTATTTTGATGGGTGAAAATAAACGCCTGAATTCCTGTTCGGCCATGTTCGTACTCCCAATTTTAAGTATTCGATTACCTGCGGATGCACCCGGCTGCTATCCTTGACCACCTATATTCCGCGGGCCGCGACATAGGCATCGGCTATGGAATCAAGCAGCTTCCGCGGTGAAAAAGCCTGCCCGACCAGATGTAATTCTTTTACCTGTCCCTTAAGAGCATGATAGAGTTCATCGTTGGCTCTCTCGTCGGTGCAAACAACGACGGTATCAATCCCCTCTATTTGCCGCTCAGCATTAGTTATCACGTGATAAACGGTGGCGGTCTTTCCATTTACTTCTTTCAGACCCGTGAGGGGCGTTATCACCACTCCCCGGCTGAGAGCATTAAGATATGCGGTCTCGATTGTGTAAATATCTACTTCCGTGCCGGCGAAGGCCGCATCGGTTATCAGTTCCACCTTCTTGCCTCTCTCCGCCAGGAAATCGGCGACATCCAGACCGTAGAGGTGGTGCTGGTAGTCTACCACCAGTACGTTCTGCCCAACCTCTACCTCTTCCGCGAGGACCTTTTTCATCGGCACTACATTACCATTTTCAGAACCCGGGATTTCCGGCATGAAAGGCAGCCCCCCAGTGGCGACGATAACGGCGTCAGGCTGCTGCCGGACAACCATCTCCGGGGTTACATTCGTTCCCAGGTGTACGTCAACGCCAAGTGATTGCATCTGGTAAGCCAGGTATCTCTTTGCCTCGGAAAAATCCTGCCTTCCGGGCGCCCTGGCGGCAATATCCAGGTCCCTGGCCAGGGTATCGTTCTTCTCATATAGAGATACTTCATGCCCCCTTAATGCGGCTACCCTGGCGGCTTCGAGTCCGGCGGCTCCACCGCCGATTACCATTACTTTCTTTTTTACTTCGGCAGGTTTGATGGGTCCCTGGCTTTCCCGGCCTGTTTCATAATTAAGGGCACAGGCAATCGGCAGTTGCATGAAACTGGGACCGACGCAACCCTCGTTGCAGGCGATACAGCGGCGTATTTCCTCCAGCCTGCCTTCCCGCGCCTTATTCGGCATTTCGGGGTCGCACATCAGCGCCCGGGTCATACCGATAATATCCGCCTGGTTATTTGCAAGCACGGTTTCCGCCAGTACCGGGTCGTTAATCCTGCCGACGACGACTACAGGAAGGTCGACAGCCTCTTTAATCGCAGCGGAAATATAGGTAAAAGCGCCCAGCGGGAAGTACATGGGAGGCACGTGCCCCGAGCCGACGGCATCGGCGCAGGCAAACAGGTAGTCCACCTTACCCGTTGCTTCCAGTGCTCTGGCGATATCTTTCGCTTCGTCGAGGGTATTCCCGTGCTCACCGGTCCACCAGACGCGTTCGATGAACTCATCCCCGTTAAATCTCACGCCCAGGGCCATTTCCGGCCCGATGGTCTCTCTGATAGAGTCGATGCACTCCAGCAGAAACCTCATGCGGTTCTCCAGGCTTCCCCCATATTCATCGGTGCGGGTGTTCAAAATCGGTGAGAGGAACTGGGCCTGAAGCAGCGACCAGGCAGCCATTATTTCGATGCCGTCATACCCTGCTTTTTTCATGACCAGGGCAGCTGCCCCGAACGCTTGTACAAAACGCCTGATATCGTCCCTGTCCATGGAATGCGGAACGCCAGCCGGTCCTGCCTTAAGCGGCCATCTGATCTTTACCGGCGATGGCGCCAGCGTCGCGCCGCCACCGGTCATCCGTGCCCACATACGCCCGCCGTGATGGAACAGCTGGGCGAAAATCTTCGTGGGATACTGGTGCACGGCATCGGTCAGAGCCTTCAACTCGGGAATCATGGATTCATTGGTGGTAAACGGGGCATGAGGCGATGACATAACCATTCCGGCGCCACCCCTGGCTCTGGCGGCAAAATACTGTATCTTACTGTCACCGGTCAGCCTGGGAAAAGCCCCCGTTAATATTATCCTGTTGGGCAAAATCACATTGCCTATCTTGATGGGCGAAAAAAGATTCTTAAATTCCTGCTCCATTATATCGGCGCCTCACTATCTGAATTATCAGCATTGACACATGTATGGACATCAATATGACATAAACACTCAATCACGATTCTTGATTTTTCCTGCGCGTGACCAGCGATGACAAAAAACTGGAACATGGATACTTTAACTGGTTGAACTATCCTTGTCAAGGCGCATGAATTCCCGTATTTACCAGAGATACCGGACAACTTACAGGCATAATGTGTGGAGGTATAAAACCATGCGAATAAAAAGAAGCAGCAGCTGTGAAATCCCGAGGTTTTGGTGGAGCCGGGGTTACTGTAGGCAGGACTTTTCAGCTTGTATTTAATTTTGGTGAAACGAAGTGGACGTAATAAAACTGTTGGGTGCAGGTCATTACCGGATTACTGACATTTCCACTGGCACTGTTTCCGGGGAGAAGGTCGGTTTAATTGACCCGGTAACATTGAAAAAATATAATAACGAAAGGAAAAGAATAATAAGGGAGGAGTATTAAAGGAAATGGCTGAATCTAAATATGATTATCTCAAGACAACTGATATTGTACGAGATACCGTGTACCCGCCGTTTTTAGGAATGATATTTTTTGCTCTAAAGGACGCGGAAGATTTCCAGATACGCTTCACACACGTCAGTGTGCCTTTTGATGGAAAAGAGGATGCCCATGCCCATGATTTTCCACAGGTCTTTTTGTTTGTGCCCTGTGCGGAAGATCCCAAGGCATATGACGCAGAGACTCACCTTTACTTAGGCGAAGAAGGCGATAAGTTGGTCATAGAGGAAACCTGCGCCGTGTATGTTCCCGCAGGATTGATACATTGCCCAATCATACACAAGAGAGTCGGTACGCCCTTTTTCTTCGTGAATTGCCCGATTACTCCCGAGTATACGGCCATAGTAGACGGGAAGAAGCAGGCTATTCCTGTTAAATCTAAAGGAAACTCGAAATCAAAATAAATCGCAGAATATCACCAACGGACTCAGATATACAACCGGTCGAGTTAATTACTTATGGTTAGTATCGTGTCCTGTTCCGAGGCCGCTCAGGAGCGTGATACGGGAATCGACTTAAAGTCACCGACTTCGGGCACGACAACACCCATCATGATGGGACTTTTAACATTCCTGAAGAAGAGAGGGAAATGGCCGAGACCGGCAGGTACATAAATGCTGCAGGATTCATCGAATTTGATTTTTTCCAGGTTATTTCCTTCACCCAACCAAAACTCGCCTTCACCTCCTAAATAGCTGGTGTCATACGGATCATTACCGAAGAAGATGAAAATCTCCGCATATTCATGTTTATGCGCACCGTAGTCTTTATCGCTGGTAAGCAGGGTCGTGTCACCCATGACCCAACCATACTCGATTTTAGAGGCGGCTTCTTTCACGATATCATTGGAAAATATCAACCGTGGCCCTGTAGTGGTTTTGTTGGTTAAGGGTATCTTATAAGTTTCGGGAATCCCGAATTTCATAACTCCATCATTTCCGGGCCCGAGAATCATCTCTGCTCTTCGGGTAACATATTTCTCATATTTTGATTCTGCCATCTGTTAATTCCTTGCCTTATACAGGTACTGGAGCGAAGACGAGCTTGTTTTCCGGACTTAAAGCATCAGTACCGGGTTTTATTTCCTGCTACGGATAATATGTGATAAAAATCGTGCCACCGATGGGCATTCTGCAGAATTGCTCGTTCGGGTATACCGTACCGGTAGTCTTTTCAGCAAAGCATACCCTGTTTACTATTAACTACTCCCGTTCCACAGGCAACGTCTTACGTCCCGATACCGGATTGACGAAATGGAAGGGACAAACGTAACCGGAAGGATATAAGGCATTCTCTGCGGGCGGCAAGCTGACCTTTCCCAGCGGGGAATCCGGGTCATAAGGCCGGTTCGTTAAATTGTCCTTTCGCCTTTCTTCCGGTACCCAGCTGCCGCCGTATGTTGCGTTAAATGCCATACACCAGTGGACTTCCTTAAGTTTCCATTTGCCGTCGTCTTTTACATATTCGACCTCATAGGTGCCGCCCATCCAGTTGGGCGATACGCCGCCCTCGTGGGGAAAAGCATTGGCGCCGAAACCGTACCATCTTCCCCAGGCTGTTTTACCGTCTGGAGCTACGTCGACCACGCCGTTGAGCTGCATAACCTGGTGCCTGAACTCCGGGTTTTTTTCCCTGTGAAGCGGGACGTCTTTTCTACCGTGGCGGAAAAATATCCTGATATTCTCCGTCCCTACAAACTGCCCTGCTGCTATCTTTAAAACTGCATCGGGGCTATCCACAAAAAGGTCGGCCAGGTCTTCTCCCATCCAGTTTTCAAGATAAAAGCCGTACGCTCTCTGCAGATACTTAATCTCTTCAATATCTTTTAACCGCTGTAGCTCGTTTTCCAGGGCTTTGATTTTAGCCTTTAGTTCCTGTAATTCCTCTGCCATCTTTTTTAACTCCAGTATAATTTTTTCTGATTACAGACAGTTATAGTTTGAGATACTGTCCTATCATGTAGCTGTTGGCATCCGAGACCATAAAGGCTATCATCGCCCCGACTTCCTCGGTAGTGCATACCCGTCCCAGGGGCATCATTTTGCCGACTCTATCCGCAAAATCGGGGGGAAGATGGTCCGCACCGAGCTGGGTCTTTGCCGGCGGCGGGAGAAAGGTATTGACGATAACTCCCAGGGGCACCAGTTCTTTTGCCAGCACCTCCGACCAGGAATCGACAGCGCCTTTGGATGCGCTGTAGGAAGTGGTATTCGGGCCTCCCTGTCCCCCGGAAAAGTTGACAATCTTTCCGTATTTACGGGAAATCATGTGCGGGGCTATCGCCTGGACCATATTCATCCCGCCGTAAAGGTTGACATCCATGGCTTTTTTAAGGTCATTAACGTCCAGCTCCATAAATGGCACCCAGCCGGGATCCATACCAGCATTGTTGACCAGTATGTCTATCTTGCCGAATTCCTCCATTATCTTCTTTACCGCGGCATCTACCTCGACTCTGTTCGTAATATCCACTTTAAGGCCCAGTGATTTCCGTCCCAGCGCCTTCACTTCGGCAGCTGTCTTTTCAGCCCCTGCTCCATCGATGTCAACCCCGACGACGTCACAACCTTCTTCTGCCAGTTTCAATGATATCGCCTTGCCAAAACCTATCTGGCTGCCCGTGCCAGTAATAACCGCCACCTTGCCTTTTAAACCTAGATCCATTTGTTTCTCCTTCCGTTGTATATTTAGTAGATTTGTGGATTTAAAGTAATATCAGGCTCTCGTAAACCCGCATCTCGGATATTGATTGCCTATGATTCACTTTAACACCCGCCGAGAAGAAAAACCAGCCTGGAATTACCTGTATGCGCATATTGCGAATAACGCACGCATTGATAGCGCCAGTGCTACGTTACTTTATATGACTCCTCTCAATCTTGGGTCAAGGGCATCCCGTAGTCCATCGCCAACCATGTTGAAGCTGAACACCAGGAGCATGATGGCTACGCCGGGGGCAACCGAGAGCATGGGATTGGAAAGAAGGTAATTACGACCGTCGGTAACCATGCTGCCCCAGGCGGGGGTTGGCGGTGTTATTCCGATGCCGATAAAGCTTAAACCGGCTTCTGCCAGGATAGTCGTACCCATCATCATGGTTATCATGACCAGGATGGGCGAAAAACAGTTGGGCACTATATGGCGGATTAGCATACGTGCATCGGTGGCGCCTATGGCGCGTTCAGCCATGATGTAATCAGTCTCCTTGGCAACCAGCACCTGAGAAGCCATCATCCTGGCATACCCGGGTATCAGGCCGAAACCGAGGGCAATAACAACGTTTTTCAGGCCTCCCCCGAGCAATGCTGAAATGGCCAGGGCCAGTATCATCATGGGAATTGTCATCAATGTATCCATAAGCCTCATGATGATAGCGCCGATTATACCACCGAAATAACCGGCAATGGCTCCCAGTACTACTCCGAATCCCCCGGCAATAGTGACCACCAGCACACCGACAATCAGGGATATCCGTGCACCGTATATAAGTCGGCTTAGAGTATCTCTACCGATCTGGTCCGTCCCCAGTAGATGCTTCGCGCTGGGTTGTTGTAAAGCTTCACTGAGGTTTCTCTCCAGGGGATCATAGGGCGCGATTTGGTTGGCGAACATGGCAAGTACCAGGAATAAGAGAACAATAACCAAGCCGAACACGACCAGCCCTCTTCCCAGGAACACCCTGAAGAAACGCCGCAACTCGTTAATACGAGGCGGTGCTTCATTTTCCGATGAAATTCCAATTCCTTCCGCCATAGTGGCGATGCTCCCTTATCTGTACTGTACCCTGGGGTCAAGCCAGCCGTAAGACAGGTCCACGAGCAGGTTTGTTATCAGTACCATGACCGCGAAAACCAGAATAACACCCTGGATTACCGGGTAATCCGAATTACCCATCGCCTCTACCGCCATCCTTCCCATGCCGGGGATAGCAAATACGGTCTCTATCAGGACCGAGCCGCCGACAATGACGCTGAGCCCCAGTCCCAGGAAGACCATAATCGGTATCAGGCTGTTTTTCAAACCGTGCTTGAATATCACCGCTCGCTCTCTTAAGCCCTTGGACCAGGCTGTTCGCATATAGTCCTGACTCATGACCTCGAGCATGCTTGACCGGGATTGCCGCGCAACTCCCGCAACGGTGGTTACGCCAAGGCAAAAGACCGGCATGATAATCTGCTTCGTGTTTTCCCAGAAATTAACAAAAGGTGAAGTATAGCCAAAGACGGGAAGCCATTGCAGTTTGAGGGCGAACGCGTACATGAGTAAGATAGCCAGCCAGAAAACGGGAATAGTTATTCCTATATTCGCCAGCGTGGTTACCACGGTATCAATCCAGGTGCCGCGTCTCACCGCACTGATAATGCCTGCCGGAATGCCCACAAAGAAGCTGAGTATCAAGGCCAGGACACCAAGGTGAAGAGTAATAGGTAAACGCCTGAATAACTCCTGACGAATATCCGTGTTGGTAAGGATTGAAACCCCGAAATCTCCACGGAACACCCCTCCCAACCAGTCGAAATACTGCACGGCTAAAGGCCTGTCCAGGCCGTACTCATGCTTGAGTTTGTCTAATTGCAGTTCCGTAGCTGTCTCTGACGCTGCTTTGGATATTATCATGTATACCGGGTCTCCGGGCAGCAAGCGCATGACCAGGAAGACTAAAATAGTAATCAAAAAAAAGACAATGACCGACTGTATTAACCTGCGGACAATAAAGGTTGTCATTATTATCTGTCTTCCTCAGCAAGACTCCGGTGGGATATGGAAGTACATCCTGTTCTACGCGTAACTATATCGCCCTGGAATATCGGGAATAACTCTGTACAGGGACGTTCCGGTGGAGGTATTTCAACCTCCACCGGAAATAAACAACTTGAAAGAAACTTCTTACTCGGTCATCCAGACCTGTTCGGCATCGAAGGCGCCCCACTGGCCATAAGTACCGAAGTTGATTCCGTGAACCTGATCGGTGTAGGCGTAGTTGTCGCCGTGATGTTCGATTGGAGCCCACAGACACTGGTCGTATATATACTTGGCGGCTGCATTAGTTTTTTCGGTATCCGCCGGTATGGCACGGCACGCTGCCAATACGAGCTCGGTTAGCTCGGGCGATCTATCTATGCTGTACATCTCGGTAACACCCGGGCGGAAATACGACCAAAGGAGACTATTGAAGTCGGGAATCATTCCGGATCCGGCGACAAAGACGCCGTCCCAGCCCTCCTGCCGCATCGTGGCCCACTGGCCGAACTGGACGCCCAGTATTTCAGCCTGGATTCCGACATCTGCCAGATCGGCCTGCATGGACTGCAGGCCATCCTGGAAGTCCCAGACACCGGCGACGAGCGTAGTGCTAAATCCGTCCGGATATCCGGCTTCTGCCAGTAACTGCTTGGCTTTTTCAGGATCGTACGAGCGGGGGACGATATCATCCAGATAGCCACTCATGCCTTCAATAGGAAATTGATAGGCAACTTCCCAGTAGCCGTATCCCAGAGTGTCTATGATAGCCTGCTTGTTAATGGCATATTCGAAAGCCTGACGTACTCTGGCATCGTGGAAGGGAGAATCTTCATCGCGGCTGTTGAAATTCATAGCTTCCATGCCCATGTAGTTCTGCAGGACGTTAAGGCCGGACTGTTTGAGGTCATGCATTGTCTTAGCATCTCTGGAGTGTGTGCAATCACCCTGTCCCGCCTGCATGGCCATGACCTGGGTTACCGGATCGACAATAAAGATGCCTTCGATAGCATCGAGATGGGCCTTCTCACCCCAGTAGTCATCGAACCTTTCGAACCTTACCTTGGTGCCCTCTTCATAGGAAACCTGCTCAAACGGGCCCGTTCCACAGGCATGGAAGGCGGCATACGTATCGCCATTCGCCTCCCAGAATGTCGGCGATGCTATTGCTAATCCGGCCACACTGCTGAGGTTTGTATTTAGCGCTTCCGAAAAATTGCACTGGACTGTATTGTCATCGACGACATCACAGCCTAAATAATTAGCAGGCATCAATCCGGCATCGGCCCGTTTTCCGAGGTTGTACTGGACCGCAGCTGCATCGAAGTCCGTACCGTCATGGAACTTCACGCCTTTTCGTAACTTGAAAATGATTGATTTATTGTCGTTGGACATTTCATAGGAAGTAGCCAGTCTGTATTCGTACCCGCCCATGAATTTCGAGTCCATAAGAGGTTCCATCGCCATATCACCGTAGGCGCCCTCACCGCCGAAGATTGATACACATGTTCCCCAGCCACCCCCGGGGCCGCTGCTCCAGATTATTCTCAGGGTCCCGCCTTTTTCTTCAGGTCCACCACACGCTGATAACAATGATGATGCGAGTAAAACCAGAATTGCAATCGGGATTATCCAGTGTCTTACTTTCACTGCTGTCTCCCCCCTTTTTAAAATTTTATAATCACATTTAAATGAACGCTGTAATCATAATATTCCATTATCAGCCTCATTCAAATGGTTATATTGAATGAATATTTACACATTATCACTATCCCAATATCTTTTGTCAAGGCGAGGCTCTAATTATCGGGTTTTTTCAGTAAATTAGCATACTTTATATGTTATTGAAATCCGTTGCTGAATATAATTATAATTCATATAATTATCTTGTCCAGACCTCCTGCTATTGCAGGCAGAAAGAGCAACTTTAAAAAAAATTAAATTTTTCGTTATTGATGCCATGTCTGATAATATAAGATAGAGAAGATTACCATGTTGTCTGGGGGTAATCGTGAAATATGCAAAATATATTATCACCAAGCCGCTTCCGCCGCGTCCGGGGTTCAAGGGTGCTCCGGGGCTGAAACAAGTACTGACGTTAAACGGTGAAATGCTTAAAGACGCGTTCCATATTAGTTGCGCCTGGATATCACCCGGCCCCAATCCCGGTGTTTATCCGGCGCACACCCATCCGCATGGTGAGATGATAGGATTCATCGGGACGAATCCCGATAATCCTGCTGATCTCGGGGCAGAGGCGGAATTGTGGATAGACGATGAACAGTATTTCATCACGGAAAGTTTTTTAGCGTTCTTCCCCAGAGATATTCCACATTGTCCGCTTATGGTTACCAATGTAAAACGCCCCATTTTTCACTTTGATATCCAGATGACCGACGGCAAACCGATTTTTGATTGGTTAAATGAAGCGCCGTGAAAACTGGAGGCTTATTAAGAGACGGCAATAAGCTGATAGCATGAAAAAGGGACAAGGGGTATCAATATAAGGTAAAAAAGAAAACTACAGTTATGAGTTAAAAAAAGAAAGGGGGAATAATGATTGAAAAAGCGAAGCTGATAAAAGCTGTTGGCGCTGGGAACATAAGCTATGACACACCGACACTGGAAACATACGCAAAAGACATAAGTTTCGTTAATGCAATCAAGCCAGATTGCGTAGTCAAACCGAGAAACACCGGTGATGTCGAGAAGCTGGTCAAACTAGCCAGGGAGACCTTGACTCCCCTGGTACCAGTGAGTTCGGGTCCTCCGCATTTCAAGGGTGACACCGTTCCCGCCGTCGGCGGTGCTGTTGTCGTCGACTTAAGCGGTATGAAAAAGATTATCAGGGTGGACCGGTTGAACCGCGTAGCCATGTTCGAGCCTGGCGTTACTTTCGGTGAGTTGATACCGGCAGTAACCAGAGAGAAACTTAGACTCAACATGCCGTTATTTCCCCGGAAAACGAAGTCCGTTACCGCCAGTATGCTGGAGCGGGAACCGGTAGTCCTGCCCATTTACCACTGGGACCTGCCCGACCCCCTCAACTGTGTGGAAATAATCTTCGGTACCGGAGATATGTTCCGGACCGGGGCAGCCGCCGGGCCGGGTTCCTTAGAAGAACAGTGGGCAGCCGGCGGAGCGCAGGTTACGTCCTCCGGTCCTTCATCGGCTTCCTGGTACCGCATGATTGTCGGTTCACAGGGAACGATGGGCGTTGTCTGCTGGTCGTCGGCGAGATGCGAACTCCTGCCCCAGGTCGAGGAACCTTACTTCGTGGGCTCTACCGACCTGGACAAGCTCATGGAAATGGTACACTGGCTTATCAGGCTCAGGATACCCAACGAGTGCTTCATCCTGAACAAGACTAACCTGGCCACGATGGTGGCTAAGAACTATTCGAAGCAATACCGGGAAATTTATGACAGCCTGCCGCCCTGGATACTGTTTTACAACCTGGCCGGATACGATTATTTTCCGGAAGAGAGGGTAAAAGTCCATGAAGAGGACGCCCGGGGAATCGCCCAGCGTGCCCAGGTAGAAATATCCCGTTCCGCGGGTAAAATCGGCGCCTTCGAGTTCCTGAAAGCCGCCCAGGCACCTTCCGCCGAACCTTACTGGAAGCTCCGCGCCGCGAATGCCTGCCAGGACATCGCCTTCATATCCAACTTCCAGAAGGTGGAAGTGCTGATAGATGTCATGTACGATGCCGCCAATCAGGCCGGCTACCCCGTACCCGGAATCGGAACGTATATCCAGCCGCTGGTGCAGGGCTGTAATTACCATGTTGAGTTCAACCTGTTCTATGACAAGAACAACCGGAGAGAAGCCGATATGGTCAGAAAACTTACCCGCGATGTCGTCGACCCGCTGATAGCCAACGGCGCATTTTTCTCAAGACCTTACGGGGAAACTGCCCGGCATATCCTTAGCAAGGATGCCGCCACGGTGCAAATGTTGAAGAAAGTGAAAACGATATTTGACCCGGACAACATGATGAACCCCGGGAAATTATGTTTTTAAGGAATAAAGTATGCAGTTTTCTAAAGGTAAAAACCATAAGGAGAATTGAAAATGTCATTAGAAGACAATAGATACTATATGGAAACGTGCCGCCGGTGTTCAATATGTAAATTCATGCCGCTTGAAAAAGTAACCGGTTATGAGCGCATCAATGTCTGTCCCAGTATTTCCAGATATGAGTTCCATAGCTATTGCGGAGGCGGACGTATGGTCATGGGCACAGCCCTGCTGGAAAAGAGACTCGACTATACGGACAAATTGCTCGAAGTAGTCTATAACTGCACCATGTGCGGCGCCTGTGATACTTCCTGTAAGTACTCCATGGATATGGAAGTCATGGAGCCGATAAACGAAATCCGCATCAGTTGTGTTGAAAACGGACGGACCAATCCCGCTCTGGACAGGGTGATTAACAGCCTGCGCAAACAGGAGACGATGGTTCCCGGTGCCAAAGGCAAACGTGGCCAGTGGGCCGCCGGCCTCAACCTGAAGGACTGCACCCGTGAGAAGGTAGATGTTGTTTACCATGTAGGCTGTCTTACCAGCTACAACAAGGATATGTGGAAACAGGCGCAGACCATTGCCAGGTTGCTGCAGAAAGCCGGCGTAAACTTCGGTATCGCTGGCGATAAAGAGACCTGCTGCGGCGGCCGGGCATACCAGATGGGTTATAAGGAAGACTTCCTGAACCAGGCCAGAAAGAACATGGACATGATAAAAAAATCAGGCGCCAAAACACTCGTGACGGGCTGCGCCGATGGCTATCAGGCCTTTAAGGTGCTATATGACCAGCACGGCTTCAAGGGTGACCTGGAAGTACTGCATATCACAGAATACCTGTCCCGGCTTATCAAAGAAGGCAAGCTGAAACCAAGGAAAAAAGTAGACATGGTAGTTACCTACCATGACCCCTGCCACCTTGGCCGGAAGGGAGAACCCTGGATACGCTGGGAAGGTAAGGAAATAATCGATGAAATCCGCACGCTGGATCCGCCGCGCGAGTACCGTCGCGGAACCTACGGAGTGTATGAGCCGCCCCGCGACGTACTCAGAAGCATCCCGGGTCTCAAGCTGGTGGAAATGGACAGGATTAAGGAATACGCCTGGTGCTGCGGAGCCGGCGGCGGGGTAAACGAATCCAATCCCGAGTTTTCTATGTGGACGGCTAGGGAGCGTATTGATGAAGCTGAACTGACCGGGGCCTCCGCGATAGTCACCGCCTGCCCCTGGTGTATCAAGAACTTCACCGAAGCCGTTTCTGCTAAAGGTAGTCAGCTGAAGGTTTACGATATTATCGAACTGCTTGAGAAGGCGATATAGGAGGATAGAATAATGGCTTTAAATAAAAATTTCTATAAAGGATTAGTAGATATCCTCGGGCCTGAATATGTTTCCGATGATCCGGTTATCACTGAAACCTATGCAAATCCCGTCAGACAGGGGATTCCCGTTCATGCCAGGTTTGAAGCGATAACGCTCCCTGATAGCACTGAAGAAGTACAGGCTGTCGTAAAGCTCTGTAACCGCTACAAGGTGCAGTTTAAGGCTTCCAGCACCGGCTGGCTTTACAGCGACCCCGCCGGACCCAACTGCATTAAAATCGACCTGCGGAGAATGAACCGTATTATTGAAATCAATGAAAAAAGTATGTACGCGGTAGTGGAGCCATATGTCATCGGTGCCCAGCTGCAGGCCGAGTGCATGAAACGCGGCCTTAACTGTAACCTGACCGGCGCCGGAAGTAATTGCTCGGCGCTGCCTCTCGCGGCTCATGTAAACCTGGGACACTTGAGTCAGAGCGGCAGTTACGGCGAGAGGAACCAGCTTGCCCTCGAGTGGGTGACCGGCGACGGGGAAATTGTCAGGCTGGGCTCACTCGGTACGAACAACGAGTGGTACTGCGGCGACGGCCCGGGGCCGTCCCTGAGAGGTGTCATCCGCGGTGACACGACACCCCTGGGCGGATTGGGCGTATACACCAAGGCTGCTCAGAAACTCTTCCACTGGCCGGGCCCTTCCACCTTTCCTATGGAAGGCGTATCGCCGAAATACAAGCCGGCATACGTCCCGGACGGTTTTCTGGTGCGGTACTTCTCTTTCAAGGACCTGGACACCATGATTGAGGCCGTGTTAAAAATCGGCGAGTCGGAAATAGCCACCGAGTTGATGTGCTTCAATCCCGCTATGATGGCAGCCAACCTGGCTACCAAGAACGTTGAAGAGGAAATTGAGATATACAACCGGTTTAACAGCGAGGTGCTGGGGCCCGGCTTCATGACCCTGATTGCCGCCAATTCCAGGGGCGACTTCGAATACAAAAAGAAGGTATTACAGACCATCATCGACGAGACCGGCGGCAAGGCCCTGGAGGAAGTCGAAGACCCGGAGAACCAGGGCGGTTACGTCTGGCGCTATTTCCGGGAGACCGGCTCCATCAAGGAAACGGGGCGTACGCTGGCGCCGCAGGCCGGCATGGTCGGTGGTACCGATGCATTCCCCCTGATGAGCTACTTCATCAAGAGCTGCTCCCGGGTCAAGGAAGAGCTCATCAAAAAAGGAGCCCTCCTGGATAATGGCACGGCGCCCTTCATACAGTCCACCGAACACGGGCACCTGGCCCATGGCGAAGTCCTGGCTCAGGCTTCAATGAGACTCAAAGGTGATGAACTGCGTGAAATGACGAGAGGCATCAATATGGGCTCCAATAAAATCTCCATCGAGGGCCACTTCGGCATGCCGCAGCACGTCTGGAGTGATGAACTCCATGATATGTACGGACCGCATACCAGTAACTATCACCTGTGGTTGAGGAAAATTAAAAAGACTTTCGATCCTAACGGCGCGTCGGAGTCTTCCACCTATATATCGGCTAAGGACTAAAAGCGTACCCGGTGCTTATGGCTTAACCTGAGATAGGAGCATGTCGATATAGATAATGTGGCATATCTATGCTGTATTTATATATCTCCGTCCAGGACTCGCTCCATAATCAGGCCATCGGTGGGATGGAAATGTCTTTGAAAAGCCTCAGGATACATTTTCCTTAATGCGGATAAATCGGCACTGACCTGCCCCCTTAGACGATACCAATTATAATCTCATAAAGGGGGGGGATAAGTGGAGCCGGCGGGATTCGAACCCGCTACCTTTTGACTGCCAGTCAAACGTTCTCCCAAGTGAACTACGGCCCCACAAACGCATATTTAATTTAACATATATCCGGCAAGACTGGCAAGAATCGGCGTGCTAATCTCCCTGAAAATTTAAATATATACGGCTTGTTTATATCGCCGCCGTTTGTGTTTATGCCCTGTTTATATCTCCGGTGCTATCCTTATACCAGATAATCAAGTTGTTCCCCAGCTTGATAGCAGCCCAAAAGAGGGAGGGGCTCGGCAAGTCCTCAAGAAGAGAGGTTTGAGGATTCGCCCGGCCCCTTCTCTTTATTTGCGGTTGCATCTTTACTTATCTTACGTTTATGGGCTAAAATTTCAAGACAGCCGGTAGTGCTTAAAGGAGAAAGCCTATGAAAAGAAAATCACTTCACTGGATACTCATTACCCTGTTAGCCGCAGGATTGCTGCTCGCAGGGTCTTGCAGCGATTCAGAACCGGAACCATCGCCGGCGCCGCAGCCGGAAGCGGAATCAGAATCAGCACCGGAGGTAAAAATTATGCAATGGGACTCACCACCCGAGATGATTATCGATACGAACAAGAAATACACGGCAATCATGGAAACGGAAAAAGGCACTATGGTCATTAAGCTGTTTGCCGCGGACGTCCCGAAGACGGTCAACAACTTCGTCTTCCTCGCCAAACAGGGGTACTATGACGGCACCACCTTCCACCGGGTTATTCCCGGCTTCATGGTGCAGGGCGGCGACCCCACCGGCACTGGTAGGGGCGGTCCCGGCTACAAATTCGAGGATGAATTTACCTCGCACGGACACGAGGCGGGGACCTTATCCATGGCTAACGCCGGAGCCAATACCAACGGCTCGCAGTTCTTCATCTGTCTCTCCCCGCAGCACGGACTCGACGGCAGGCACAGCGTTTTCGGTCAGCTTACCGAAGGTATGGATGTCCTCAAGAGCATTACGCCCCGCGACCCCACGAAAAATCCCCAGTTCGAGGGCGATAAGATAATAAGGGTTACGATTACGGAAGAATAGCCTTAAACGTCTATTCCGATAGCGCGGAATAGTCCCTTGAGTCCGAAGTAACCCGCGTAGACTACCGTGGCGCACTTGATGAGCTTGCCTGCCAGGACGATAAATATATATTTCTTCAGGCCGAAGCGTAGCGCCCCCGCGGCGAGCGCCGCCGGGTAAAAGAACGGGTTAACTACTGACGCCACGATAAACAGGGTAAGCGGACCCCGGCGTTCCATAAGTCCCAGCATCTTCTCATAGGCGGACTGCATCCTCCCATGCTTGCTGCTGCTGATAGCCCTGCCGGCTCCGTGTCCCGTCATATAAATGGTCAGCGCGCCCACCAGTTCGCCCAGCGCCGCCGATACTGCCAGCAGCAGTGCCTCCCACGGACCGGTCATGGCTCCGCCCAGTGCGAACACCACCGCCAGCATGGGCACGGGTATGATGATAGTAGCGCCGCCCAGGATGCTGATAACAAAAGCGCCGATGTAGCCGTATTGCTTCAGCCTGCCGATTTCGTTGCCGTAGTAAACTATAGCCGCGACCATCAGTACCGTAAGTACTATTCCTACGATACCAAGGACATAAGCCAACGCAGGAGACTTCTTACCGGTGGCTTCTGCGGCATCGGTGCTAACAGCTACTTCGGCGGGCTTCTCTCCAGGTGCGTGTTTTGACATAAGTGCCTATATTATACACGCATGTGCAAGTAGTACGCTACAAAGCGGAAAAAGTGAAGTGGTATCAGGCGGCGGTCTTAGCCGCCGCCTTGGTCTTGAACGTCAGGCCCTTGCCCCCTTTATCGAGGTCGACCCTGACGGTATCGCCTTCTTTCAGTTCGCCCCGCAGTACCTGGCTGGACAGCGGGTTCTCCACGTAGCGCTCGATGACGCGCCGCAGCGGACGCGCCCCGTAAACGGGGTCGTACCCCTCCTTCGACAGCCACGACTTTGCTTTCGGCGTCAATTCAAGGTTCAGCTTGTGTTCCGCCAGCCTCTTCTGAAGGTCTTTGACCATGAGGTCGACGATTTTCGCCAGCTGCTCCTCGGTAAGCTCATGGAAAACGATGATTTCATCCAGCCGGTTCAGGAACTCCGGACGGAAGAGCTTCTTGACCTCGTTCATCACCTTGTCCTTCATGTCATCGTAGCTCTTCTGTGTCCTGGCTTCCGTCTTCGCGGAGGCAAAGCCTATCTGCCCCTCCTTCTTGATGAGCTCCACGCCGGCGTTACTCGTCATGATGATTACCGTGTTCTTGAAGTCCACCGTGCGTCCCTGTCCATCGGTCAGCCTGCCGTCGTCGAGAATCTGGAGCAGCGTGTTGAACACCTCGGGGTGCGCCTTCTCGACTTCATCGAGCAGGATGACCCGGAAAGGCCGGCGTCTCACCGCCTCGGTAAGCTGTCCGCCCTCGTCGTAACCGATGTATCCGGGCGGCGCGCCGATGAGGCGGGAAACGGTGTGCTTCTCCTGGTACTCGGACATGTCCAGCCGCACCATGGCGTTCTCGTCGTCGAACAGGAACCACGCCAGCGTGCGCACCAGTTCCGTCTTGCCGACTCCCGTCGGACCCAGGAACATGAAGCTGCCGATGGGTCGCCGCGGGTCCTTTAGTCCGGCGCGACTCCTCCGTATCGCCTCGGAGATTGCCCCCACGGCCTCCTCCTGGTCGATGAGCCGCTCGTGGATGCGCTCCTCCATGTGGAGCAGTTTCTGCGCTTCCCCCTCGAGCATCTGCGATACCGGGATACCTGTCATGCTGGAAATCAGCTTGGCGATGTGCTCGGCGGTCACCTCTTCATCGATTTTCTCTTTCTCAAGCCACTCGTCCTTCGCTTTGGTGTACTCCGGTTCCAGCTTGAGTCTCTCCGCCTTCAATTCGGCAGCCTGCTGGAACTCCTGCCGTTGCGAAGCCGCTTCTTCCTCGTTGACCAATTGCTTGATACGCTTTTCCAGCTTTTTCACCTCGGGCGGCGCGCTCTCGGTATCTATGCGCGACTTGCTGGCGGCTTCGTCGATGAGGTCGATAGCCTTATCCGGCAATTGCCTGTCGGATATGTACCGCTGGCTCAACTTGGCGGCCGCTTCCAGTGCCTCGTCGGTAATCTTTATCTTATGGTGCGCCTCGTAACGCGGTCGCAACCCCTTGAGAATCTCAATGGTGTCCTCCAGGCTCGGTTCGTTGATGAAGACCGGCTGGAAACGCCGCTCCAGTGCCTTGTCCTTCTCGATGTGCTTGCGGTATTCGTCGACGGTCGTAGCGCCCACGCACTGTAGCTCTCCGTGCGCCAGCGCCGGCTTGAGCATGTTGCTGGCGTCTATGGAGCCTTCGGCGGCTCCGGCGCCGACGACGGTATGAATCTCGTCGATGAACAATATCACCTCGCCCTTGGACTGCCGGACTTCCTCCATGACGGACTTAAGCCGTTCCTCGAACTCGCCACGGAACTTGCTCCCCGCTACCAGCGACCCCATGTCCAGGGCAATGACCTTACGACCCTTCAACGAATCCGGCACGTCATCGGCGGCTATCTTCTGCGCCAGACCTTCGGCTATTGCCGTCTTGCCGACGCCCGCGTCGCCGACGATTACCGGGTTGTTCTTGGTGCGCCGCGTCAGTATCTGCATCACGCGCTTAATTTCATTGTCACGCCCGATTACGGGGTCGAGTTTATCCTCCCGCGCCATCTCGGTAAGGTCGCGCCCGTACTTCTGCAGAGAGCGGTACTTGCTCTCGGCACGGGTGTCATCAACGCGATGACTGCCGCGCACCTTCTGCAGGGCTTTATACACCTTCTCCTGGTCGATGCCCGCGTTATGAAGAATGTCGGCGGCTTCGCCCTTGGTATCGCTCGCCATGGCGATGAGCAGGTGCTCGGTGCTGATGAAATCGTCCTTGAGCCTCTTGGCTTCCTCGTCCGCCTTCTGCATGAGTTGAGCGATGCGCGGCGTGGCATAAATCTGTCCCGTCTGGTAGGCGACCTTGGGCGTATTTTCCAGGACTTCCTCGACCCTGTTCCTCAGGGCTTCCCAGTCTACCTTTAGTTCCTTCAGCACTTCCCCGACCAGTCCCTGCTGCTGGATGAGCAGGGCCAGCAATATGTGTTCTACGTCCCACTGGCTGTGCTTGTACTGCATCGCCATTTGCTGGGACGCCTGTAAAGCTTCCTGTGCCTGTTCCGTAAATCTTTCCTGCCTCATGGTTACTTACCTCCCCGCAGTTTTCTAATCTCCTGTTGAGCCTGTTCAAGTTCGTCCTGCAGTTCTCCCACGCGCTCCATCATGCGCAGGATGACCTCCACTCCCGGCAGGTTGATACCCATGTCATCCACCAGGGCTTTAACCCTCTGGAGGATGGCGATATCCCTGTCCGAGTACAGCCGTACGTTGCCCCGGGAGCGGCGCGGCTCTATCACGCCGACCTTTTCATAGTAGCGCAGGGTGTGGGTCTGCACTTTCAACATCCTTGCCGCCACGCTTATCACGTAGCGCGGCTCGGTATCGTATTCGTTTCTTTCCATAGTCACCTCACCTCGTTATCAGGCCGGTCTTATCTCGCTCAATTGCCTGAATAACTCCTTTTCTTTATCGGATAACTCCGTGGGCAGTACCACGCTTACCTTCGCCACGATGTCGCCCCTCTCGGACTTGCCCAGATGGGGCATGCCCTGTCCCTTGAGACGGAAGGAGCGTCCGTTCTGGGTCTCCGGCGGTATCTTCAGCGCCAGTTTACCCTTGGGCGTGGGCACCTGGACCTCTCCACCCAGTACCGCCGTTGCCAGAGGCACCGGGACACTGACGTGTAAATTGTCGCCGTGGCGCTCGAATTGAGCATGCGGCCTTACCGTAATTTTCAGATAAAGGTCGCCGCTGGGACCGCCGCCGTAGCTCGGCTGGCCCTTACCGGCGATGCGCACCCGCGAGCCGGTGGCGACTCCCGCCGGTATTTTCACTTCGAGTCGTTTTATATCAGGCACGACGCCTGAGCCCCGGCATGCCGAACAGGGCAGGTTTTGAATCATCCCGCTGCCCTTACACGCCGAGCACGGCTTCTCCGTCTGCAGGCTGATGGTGCGGCTGGTGCCGTGATAGGCTTCTTCCAGCGTTACCTCGACGGTCGATTCCAGGTCCTGCCCGCGCCTGGGTTGGGAGCGCCGGGTAAAACCGCGCGCACGGGCACCGCCGAAGAGCTCCTCGAAAATGCTGTCCATGCCGCCGATATCCCCGCCGAAATGGTAGGAGGCGCCGCCGCCCGGCGAATACTGCCGGTACTGCGCCTGCTGCCGTTCCGCCTCTTCGAACTGGTCGGCGTACTGCCACTTGTCCCCGTACTTATCGTACTTCTTCCGCTTATCCGCGTCTGAAAGCACTTCGTAGGCAGCATTTACTTCCTTGAACTTGGACTCGGCGCCCTTGTCCCCGGCGTTGACATCGGGATGATACTTGCGCGCCAGCCGGCGGTAAGCCTGTTTTATCTCTTTATCGCTGGCGCTTTTGCTAACGCCCAGCAGGTCGTATAAATTTTTACCTGCCATGAACTCTCTCCAAAATATATCTGGTTATATTATACGTCTTATCAGGTTATATGTCAATACATAATAAGCAAAGTTAATACTCTATTATTAACTAATTTACCGATTACACTGGAAAAGACTTTATGCCCATTACTTTTTAACCAGTTGACAAGCTGCCGTTATCATGTGTAATCTATGGGTGAGGAATTTATATGCCTTCATGTCCTAATTGCGGCCGACAGACCATGCGCACCGAGGACTGGGTCTGCCAGTGGTGCGGTTATCCCCTGTTGTCCAAGGCTTACAAGAAAATAGACAAGACATATAAGGAAATACAGCAGGAGAGGAGCGCCGCCTGGCGTTCCGTATCCCCGGAACCTGAACCCGAATTTGAATTCAAACGAGAACCCGAACCTGAGCTTGAGTCTGAACCGGAGCCAGAACCCGAGCCGGAGCCAGAACCAGAGCCTGAACCAGAACCAGAGCCTGAACCGGAACCGGAACCAAAGGCCAGAAGAGGGCGCAAGCCTAAAGCCAAAGCAGAACCAGCGCCCGAACCGGAGCCAGCGCCCGAACCTGAACCAGCGCCCGAACCTGAACCAACGCCCGAACCGGAGCCGAAGCCTGAGGCGGCAGCCGCACCCGCGCTGGATGATATCGCCGACGGCTCGCAGTTAAGCGTAGACCAGTTGAACGAATTGTTCCGGGCAAATATGGTGGGAACGCACACCAAATTAACGGGCAAGACGCTGGCGGTATCAGGGGTGGTATCCAAGGTATTCATCCGCGACCATATCGACGTCCGCTATATCGTCCTCGAAGGCTCGCAGAAGAAAATGACCTGGAGCGCCAGGTGCTCTTTCGAGAAGGAAAGCATGAGCCAGATGAGCCGTCTCAAGGAGGGCCAGCCGGTCGACATCCAGGGCAAGTACGACGGCTACGGTAAGAACATACTGTTCAAGGAATGTGTCCTCGCCTCCGGTTAGTTTAAGCCGGTCATTACGACACGGCTATCTTTTATCCTCTATTATCTGCCCGATTATTCCCAGAAGTTTATTCAGTATCCTGGCGGTGGCGCCCCAGATTACCTTTCCCTCGTATTGATAGGCATATGACTCGACCTCTTTACCGTTGAGAAACTCGACATCCGGCTTGAGGCAGTCCTTCTCCAGGAGCGCCGCTACGGGCACCTTAATGATTTCATCAACCTCACCCCTGTTGATAACGAACGAATAAGGCCAGGGTATCATGGCGATGAACGGGGTGACGATGTAGTTGGACGTCGTCGTTATCTCGTCGTCGAGTTCGCCCAGAATCTCGGCGTGCTCGGGGAGCAGTCCGATTTCCTCGTTAGCCTCCCGTATCGCCGTATCTCGTATCGTCCGATCGTTTATTTCCCGCGTCCCCCCGGGGAAAGATATCTGTCCCTTGTGCGCCTTAACCGTCTCGGTGCGCTTGATAAAGACGATGTGGTAATCTCCCTCGTTCTTATAAAGGGGAATCAGCACCGCCGAGGGCACGCGGTCGTCATCGGAAATGGACTTTTTCCGTCTCCGCTCCAGTCTTTCCTTGAGTTCTTCTTTCACTGCCCTTATATTAATAGAAATCCGGCGGATAGTAAATACTGCGGGTATCTCTTCATACTAAAACCCTCCCTGTTGATAGCCTGCATTGAGCATATTGTGTATAATTGATGTGTAATCATGACGCTGAATCGTTCACAAATAGCGGTACGCAGCGAGCGGGGGCTGAGCCTGCCGGCGAAGAAAAGACCGGCCGCGGGCAGGCTGCTCAACTATGTGGAAGTATTGAAACCCCTGCCCAGCGTCCTGCTGGCATTCATCGGGTTCGCCACGGCGGTCGTTGCCGGAGGGGGACTGCTCAGTCCCCGACTCGGGCTCGTCCTGCTGACGGTATTAGTCGCCTCGGCGGGCGCCAACGGGCTGACTAATTACCTGGACCGTGATATCGATGCCCGGATGCAGCGCACCTGCCTGCGGGTCCTGCCGTCGAAGGCTATTACCCCGCATTACAAGGTGCTCCCATTGATTCTGGGGCTGATAGTCATCGGGCTTATATTATCGTGGTACCTCCACCCTTACGTTTTTGCCGCCGCCGCCTTAGGCACGCTGGTCGCCGCCACCTGGCGCAAGAAGGTGACCTGCGTTTATCCCCAAGGCGTCCTCGCCAGCTGCGCCCCGGTACTGATGGGGTGGCTGGCAATCAGGCAGACACTGGACTGGGAGCTACTCCTGCTGTGCGTCCTGATTGCCGCCTGGCTGCCGCTGCATGTCTGGAGCGTCAATATCGCCCACCGCGAGGACTACCGCCGGGCTGGACTGAACTACTTCCCCGTCAATTTGGAGGTCAGGGACTCCGTGAAGCTGCTGCCGGCGTTCTCGCTGGTGCTGTACGCGGCTTCCCTGGCGCTCTACTTAATCGGCGACTTCTCCTGGCTGTACCTGTCGCTGGCGAACGTGCTGGGAATCGTCATGGTGTACGCCGGTTTCCGACTCGTCATTTCACATGCAACCCGGGACGCCTGGAAGCTGTACCGGCTTTCCGCTTTCCCCTACCTAGGAGCGATTTTCCTGGTCATGTGCCTGGATAGCTGGCTGCTGGGATAAAACATACGGAGTAATTATGGACTTCAACTTAAGCGAACCGGAAAAGATGCTGCAGAGTCTGGCTAAAGACTTCGCGGAAAAGGAAGTACTGCCAAAAGCGGCGGAAATCGACCGTACCGCGCAGTTCCCCGCCGGGCTTGCCGGAGAGATAGGCAAGCGCGGCTTCCAGGGCCTGCCGTATCCAGTGGCTTACGGAGGCAGCGACGCCGGCTATGTCAGCTTCGTGCTGGTGCTGGAACAGCTCTGCCGTGCCTCGATGACCGTGGGCGCTGTCATGTCCGTTAATACCGTGCCTGAAGAAGGGATTTTCCGCTTCGGCACCGGGGAACAGAAGAAACGCCTGCTGACGCCTCTGGCGAGCGGGGACTGGCTGGGGGGAATCGGCTTCACGGAGGCGGAAACAGGCTCCGACCCCCGCGCGATTACCACCGTTGCCCGCCGTAAAGGTGACGGGTTCTTTATCAACGGACAGAAGCAGTTCATGGCGTCGGCTCCGGCGCTGAACGTGGTGCTCCTCTTCGCCCGGCGGGAAAAGGAGGAAGGACTCAACGCCTTCATCGTCGATGCTTCCTCGGATGGCTTTTCCGTCCGCGAGCCCTGCGAGACCATGGGACTGCGTGGACTGGGAACGTCGGTGGTTTATCTTGATGATGTTTACGTGCCGGAAGAGAACCTGATCGGCAAAGAAGGGCAGGGCTTCGATATCCTGCTGGAGGCGATAAGCATCGAGCGCATGAGCGTCGCCGCACAGGGCCTAGGCGTGGCCCAGAACGCGCTGGAACTCTCGCTCGACTACGCCCGGGAGAGGAAAGCCCAGGGCAAGCCGATCGCCAGAATGCAGGCGATTCAGCAGCAGCTGGCGGAGATGGCGGCGCGTATCGAGGCGGCACGCTGGCTGGTCTACCGCACCGCGTTCCTCCGCGACCATGGCCAGAGCATCCAGTACGAGTCGTCCATGGCCAAGCTCTTCGCCTCGCAGGCGGCGGTGGAAGTCACCCGCATGGCGATGCAAATTCACGGGGCTTACGGGACGATGAAGTCGCTGCCGGTGGAACGACTCTACCGCGACGCCAAGATGACCGAGATATACGTGGGCATCTCCGAGGTGCACCGAAGCATCATCGCCAACCGGCTGCTGTAGTATAACTCCTCTTCATCAGGAGCACGTAGACGGCCATGCCGCTCAGGCAGATACCCGAAGATATGACAATGGGAATGAAGTAATTGCTGGTGACATCGAACAGCCAGCCTCCTATCGGTGGCCCGATTATACCGGCGATACCGTATGCAAGTGATACAATTGGGTAGATGGAGCCGAGCTGGTTCACTCCGTAAATTTCCGATACGTCCGATGCATAAAGAACGAAGTTAGCGCCATATACCAGCCCGATTACCAGACATTGAGCGAGAAAGAGTACGTTCACGGAGACAACCACCGGCAGGAGCAGTATCAGTAAAGCCATTAACGCGAGGGCAAAGAGCACCGAACGCTTTCCACCGATGCGGTCATATATCTGCCCCCACAATATCCTCCCCACCGCGTTCCCCACGGAAACGACCACTATCGCCATCACCGCAACTCCCGCCTCCGCCCCGTAAAAAATCCCGATCGGCCTCAGGTTTCCGATAAACATCAGACCCACGAAGGAGCCGGTAAAAAACGTGTAGAACAGCACCCAGAAACGCCGGTCACGCGCCAGTTGCCGAAAACCTATCTGTTTTTCAGGCTTTGTTAGTCTTTCACCCGGTGGGGATGAGATGAGCTGTGCGCACAGAAGATAAAAGAGTCCGTATGCTATCCCGATGGAGCGGAACAAGACTGTGATAGTAGCCCCCGAACTAATGACAGGCTGCGCAATCTGTGAAAGTAAAATAGCGCCGCTGCCGAAACCCGCCACTCCGATTCCGGTGGCGAGGCCCTTGCGGGTAGGGTACCACTTAACAATGTTCGAGAGCACTGATATATAACCGAATGCCATTCCGGCCCCGGAGAGTACGCCGATTCCTGAAAGTATGATGACCAGGTTGCCTCCCGAGAATGATGCCAGGATATATCCCGTGCCAAATAGCACCGCCCCGATAGATAAAGTAAGTCTCAAGCCGAGCTTCTGCTGTATTCTGCCGACGAATAACATGGTGATGGAGAAGCTAGCGATGATGATACCGAACACCAGCTGTGTTTGGGCGGCCGAGAAACCGTACTCTGACCTCAGTGGAGCGACAAAAATGCTCCAGGCATACACCGAGCCTGCAGCACACATGACGAAAAAAGAAGCTACTACATTGAAGACGTGGCGAAACAGGAACACTTGCGCCGTTCCCGCAGGGATAAGGGCGCTGTCCTCATGCTGGCATTTATTTCCCGAATCATCACGTTTTATTTCCATGATTGAGGAGATTCCGCTGAATAAAGTCTATCAGGGAATCGTGTTTCTCGCAATGAGCACGTAAGAATGTAGCTGCCGGACGTTGGACAACTCTCCGTCCTAAAGGTATGATACTTGTTAGGTCATGACGCACTTCAAGCTACTAAAAACCCGCGATTCTGCCCGCGCCGGGGAGCTTGCAACCCCCCACGGCACGGTGCTCACCCCGGTGTTCATGCCGGTGGGCAGCCAGGCCACCGTCAAGACCCTCACCCCGCAGGAAATCAGGGATACCGGCTTCAACATGGTGCTGGCGAACACTTACCACCTTTACCTGCGACCCGGCATAGAAGTTATCGAGAAGATGGGAGGACTGCACCGGTTCATGGCCTGGGAAGGCGCCATGCTCACGGATAGCGGCGGCTACCAGGTCTTCAGCCTGGCGCCCCTCTGCAAAATCACCGACGACGGCGCTACCTTCCGGTCGCACATCGACGGCTCCGAGCACTTCCTCACGCCCGAGCTGGCGATTCAGTACCAGGAGTCGCTGGGCGCCGACTTCATCATGGTCCTGGACGAATGCACCGCTTACGGAGATAGCCCGGAAAAAGTGCGTCAAGCCATGGACCGCACGCACCGCTGGGCGGAAAGGTGCCTGAAAGCATGGAATAATAATAGCCAGGCGCTGTACGCCATCGTCCAGGGGGGCATGTACCCGGAGCTTAGAAAACGGTCGGCGGAATACCTGACGGCGCTGGACTTCCCCGGCTATGCGGTCGGGGGTCTGAGCGTCGGCGAGCCTAAAGAGACCACTTTCGCGTTAGTTGAAGAAACTACCGCTTTTCTCCCCGCTGAAAAACCTCGCTATCTCATGGGGGTCGGCTCGCCGGAGGACATCGTCGAAGGGGTGGCGCGGGGCATAGATATCTTCGACAGCGCCCTGCCCACGCGCGTAGCCCGCAACGGGGCTTTGTTTACAGGCAAGGGCAGGATAAACATACGCAAGTCTGCATACGCCAGGATGAACGCGCCCATCGACCCCGCCTGCGACTGCCCCGCCTGCCGCAACTTTTCCGCCGCGTACTTGAGCCACCTCTTCCGCAGCGACGAGCTCCTCGGCTTGCGGCTGGCAACCGTCCACAACCTGCGCTTTATCGCCAACCTGATGTCAAATATAAGAAGCTCCATTATGGACGGCGCCTTCAACGACTTCCGCGAGGACTTCCTCTCGACCTACCAGCCCACCGATGAAAAAATACGCTTGGAACAGAAGGGGAAGTGGTTAAGGGGGAGGGAGAAGAAGGGGTAGTTCTCTCCACCCCTTTACCACCCCCTCGTTACTTATCTATTCCCACCCTAACCGCCCTCGCATCATCTGCGGCTTATCCCTTAAGTGCCACGAGGGCGGGCACGGGTGGGAAAAACGAAGACCCGTTGTGAAGTGTGGGGTAGTAAATCATGGGTGGGGCAAAAGGAGGCGGCGTCCTTTCCCATAATCCACGACACTGGCCTTTGATAAGAACAGACACAATAAGCACGATTTCATTTGTAAAAGTTCCCCCTTCCTTTGTAAAGGAAGGGGGATAGGGGGATAGATTAACATCCACCCCTATAAAATGTAAATATACCATTAAGCGGCTCAGCCCCCGTATACGATAAAAACGATGTTCAGCTTGTCCCCGTCCTTGACCGGCTTACTCATCTCTTTGGGATAGGCGCTTTCCCCGTTAATGTAGATATCATAAGAACGGTGCAGCTTGCCGTCCCTGCCCATCAGCAGCTTCTCAATCTCGGGGAACTGCCGGAACAGGTCTTGTAAACAATCGCCGACCGTCCTGCCTTCCACCTTGATATTCAGCTGGTTATCCGTGTAACTGCGGAATATCGAAGCCAGTTCTATCTCTACACTCATTTTTACTCAAATACTCCCGCAGTGGGCGCAGTCGGGGTCGCGGTTTATCTTGAACTCGGTGAATTTCATCCTCAAGCCGTCATAATTGAGCAGCCTGCCGGTCAATAGCTCACCCTGTCCCGTGATATACTTAATGACCTCGGCAGCCTGTATGCAGCCGATTACCCCCGGCGTCACCCCGATGACCGGGAATTTCTCCTTGGGCGCACCGGCGCCGTGGTAAAGGCAATACAGGCAGGCGCACTTGCCCGGTATGACCGTCATCGCCCTGCCCTCGTACCCGTACACCGCCCCGTGGAAGAACGGTACACGTTTATCTATCGCCGTTTTATTGAGCAGGTAGCGTGTCGGCAGGTTGTCCATGGCATCGACGATTAAATCGGCGTCACCCACGAGCTTCGACACGTTGGCTGCGGTAATCTTCTCGGCTATGGCTTCTACTTTAATATCCGGATTCAACTTTGTAAGTTTTACCGACGCCGATTCCGCCTTCTTCTCGCCGATATTTTCGTCCTGGTGTAAAATCTGCCGGTTCAGGTTGCTTAGTTCCACTTCATCGTGGTCGGCAATCCGTATCGTGCCCACGCCCGCGACTGCAAGGTAGGCAGCTACCGGAGAGCCGAGCCCGCCCGCGCCCGCGATGAACACCCTGGCTTTCTTCAGCTTCCCCTGCCCCGCCTCCCCGAAGCCGTATATCATCATCTGCCGGTCGTAGCGCTTGAGTTCACGTTCGGTAAGCATGCCGCCCCCCGCGTTAAGTTACCTCGCTGTCTATCCAGTCGAGATATTCCTCGTTGCCGCCGATGACGGGCAGCGCGATTATCTCCGGGACGGAATAGCTGTGTATCTTTTTGACCGACTTTATGATGTCCGGCAGCAGCGCTTCCCTGGTCCTGGCGACGAGGAGGCTCTCCTGCGTCGCATTGAGCTTGTCTTTCCACCAGAAATGAGCGCCCACTTCCGGCACGATATTCACGCAGGCGGCCTGCCGGCGCTTGAGCAGCGTCTTGGCTATCTTCTGCGCCTCTTCGTTATCCTTTGCGGTGATAAAAACGACGATGTAGTTCTGCTGTTTCATTTTCTTATACAATCGCCAGCATGCGGTCGACGGCCGCCCTGGCTTTGACTCTTATTTCTTCCGGCACCCTTACCTCGGGCGTCATTGTCTCCAGCGACTTCAACAGTTTATCGAGAGTAATCCTCTTCATATCGCGGCAGATTGCATTCTCGGAAACCGGGATGAAGGTCTTACCCGGGTTCTCCTTGCGGAGCCGGTGCAGTATCTCCACCTCGGTGCCCACAATCAATTCGCTGACGTCTTCCCTGGCGGCGTAGCGTATGATGCCGCTGGTGCTCAGGGCTTCGTCAGCCATCGTAATCACCTCGGGGCGGCACTCCGGGTGCACGACCACTCTTGCCTGCGGGTACTGCACCTTCTTCCCGATTATATCCTCGGGCTGTATGTTGGCGTGGGTCGGACAGTAGCCGGGCCAGAGGGTCATCTTCTTCCCCGTTTTCCTCATGATAAAATCGCCCAGGTACTGGTCCGGTACAAAGAGTATCTCCTCGTTATCAATCTGCGCGACGACCTTTACCCCGTTGGCGGAAGTGCAGCAGTAGTCCGACTCCGCCTTGACCTCGGCGGAGGAGTTGACGTAGGTGACCACGGTGGCGCCGGGGAGCTCCTTTTTCTTCTCCCGAAGTTGTTCGGCGGTAATCATGTCCGCCATGGGGCAGCCCGCGCCCGCGTCCGGCAGTAGCACTATCTTCTGCGGCGATAGTATGAACGCCGTTTCCGCCATGAAATGTACCCCGCAGAAGACGATTACGTCGGCGTCCGTTTCCGCCGCCCGCTGACTCAACTCCAGGGAATCACCGACGAAATCGGCGATATCCTGCACGCCTCCTATCTGGTAGTTGTGCGCCAGGATAACGGCGTTTTTCTCCTTCTTCAGCTTAAGGATTTTTTCTTCCAGTGTCTTGTCTTTTCCGCCGGTCATATTACTCTCCGCTATTTCTATTGTACCCTATATACACTTCTATTCACAGAGCACCCTCTTGGCGCCGCAGTATATCTTCATCCCCGCCTCCCGGATTACCCTCACTTCCATGTCCGTGTTGATTTCCGTGCCGGCGTCCCTGACGAAGCCGATGACGGTCTGCCCGCACTTTACGGCGATTTCCAGCCCTTTATCCGTCACCGCCGTCTTGGTCGCGGCAACCGGGATACCCGCCCGGCATATCTTGGTGACCATTTCCGACGCCATCCGGCCGGTCGAGGCTAACAAAACGCTGCTGAAATCTATTCCGTAAATCAGTCCGTAGCCGATTAATTTATCGATGGTATTGTGCCGCCCGATATCCTCCACGATGCGTACCGGCTCGCCCCCGGTGTTGAAGAGTCCGGCGGCGTGCACGCCCTCCGTCTCCCGGTACATTTCAGCTTTCTCGTAGAGCGTATTCATCGCCCGGAATACCGCGTCTTTATGGATTTTCATGCCGGACTTTATCCGGCGCAGCCCGGCGTCGCCGGCATAGGTGGTGCGCCCGCCCCCCGAGACAATTCGGTAGCTTGTCTTGCCGGGACTCACGGAGAAATCCGCCGAGCCTTTCAACGTTACCCGCGCGGCTTCACCTTCCACATCTATAGACGATATTTCTTCCAAGCTATTCATAAAACCCTGTCCGAAGAGGTAGCCGGTGACGAACTCCCTCTCCATGCCCGGCACGATGGAAGCGGTGGCAAGGTGCCTGCCGTTGACGTATACCGGCAGTTCCGTTTCCGCCGCCACGCTGACTTCACCCGCGGCGAACTCACCCCCGGCGAGCCTCCGGCATTCCATTACTTTCGAGCCCTTTGATGATAAATTGCCGTTCATCGCGTCACTCTATTCTTTCCGGGTGGGAATAAACTATCATCGTGTCGCCCCGGACCAGCCCGGCGATGGTTATCCCCGCTTTATTCGCCATCTCCACGGCCAGCGTGGTGGGCACCCCCTTGGTGGCGATTATCGGGATACCGGCGCGGCGGCATTTTGCAATCATCTCGGCGGGCTGCCTGCCCGTGGAAGCCGCCAGCGTACGCCTAAAATCCACGTTATCGAGCAGCCCGCAGCCGATTGCCTTGTCCAGGGCGTGGTGCCTGCCCAGGTCCTCGGCGATGCATACGGTCTCTCTCCCGTCCAGGAAAAGCCCCGCCGAATGCACCGCCTCCGTCTCGGCGAAGATTTCCGACCTTAATATCGCCCGGATGCAGTCGAATACGTACTCCCTGGACACCACGAGGTCGGACTGTACCAATTCGACCGTTTCTTCTTTCCTCTTTCCGGACAGATTGACCTCGGCGACGTTGTTTTCTATGGTTAAGGATTCTATATCCTCTTTGCCGGTAATGATTCCCTGCGCGTACAGGTGCCCGACGACGTATTCCTTTTCCATGGTCGCCATGAGCACCGCCGTGACGAACGGTTTTCCGTCGAGGTTAATCGTTAAGTAAGTTTCCCTGACGATTCTCTCGGTGGACGCGGTACAGCCGCCGTCGACTTTAGTATATTCGACCCTTTTCAGTACCCTGTCTTTCATCTCTCCTTACTGGACCTGCCTTAATATCGTCCCGCCGCCGATGACGGTATCGACGTTATAGAAAACGACCGTCTGGCCCGGCGTTATCGCCGTCTGCGGCTTGTTAAATGTAACGGAAACGCTATCGTTATCAATGGGAGTTACCGTAGCTTCCGCTTCCGCGTGCCCGTACCTTATTTTAGCTTTGACTTTTACTGGCGCTTCCGGCGGACTCACGGCTATCCAGTTGAGGTCGCCGGCCACCAGTTCGGTGCCGTGCGTCTGCTCCTTCGTACCCGCGATGACGGCGTTTCTCTCCGCGTCGATGGCGATTACGTACAGCGGTTCTTTTGCGGCTATGCCCAGTCCCTTACGCTGGCCGACCGTATAATGGATAATCCCCCGGTGCTCTCCAATAATTTTCCCCTCACTATCGAGCACCGGCCCCGGCACGGCCGCCCCGGGAATGCGGCCCTTTAGGAACCCGGTGTAGTCGTCATCCGGTATGAAGCAGATTTCCTGGCTCTCCGGTCTGTCCGCCATGCTCAGTCCCAGTTCCCCGGCTAGCCGCCTCACTTGCTCCTTGGTCATATTACCCACCGGAAACATGGCACGACCAAGCTGCTCCTGGCCGAGCCGACAGAGAAAATAAGACTGGTCTTTCCGTTTATCCGCCCCCTTCTTCAGCAGGTAGTGTCCACTCTTTTCGTCCTGCACTACCCTGGCGTGATGTCCCGTGGCAAGGTAGTCGGCGCCCATTCCCTTAGCCCGTTCCCATAAAACCCCGAACTTAATATCGCGGTTGCACAGCACGCAGGGATTGGGCGTCCTCCCCCGGCTGTACT
Organism: Dehalococcoidales bacterium; assembly: GCA_016926115.1. Next base: position 39,441 of record JAFGPF010000013.1, read on the forward strand.
CACGGCAGAAATTTTCTATTATACGACGGGCAAATATTTCCCTTAATTCGACGATATGGTGGGGTATTCCCAGCTTACCGGCCATTTCCCCGGCAAGAACACCGGCGGCCGGGTTACTTGGTGGTATAACCTCCATGGTGACGCCGGTGACTTCATGGCCTTGTTCTTTAAGCAGAGCCGCGGCTACGGATGAATCGATGCCGCCGCTCATGGCGATGGCTACCTTCATCACTTCATCTTTTCAAGGGCTACTTTTGCCGCCGCTTCGCCCGATAGGAACATGGAGCCAAAGGTGGGCCCCATCCGGGGGAGTCCGTAGACGGCGCCGACCGCCATGCCGGTGACTATCAGGCCGGGAAAGCACTCCCCGGTGTGCTCCACGATGAGGTCTTCCGACTTTTCAATCCAGAGGGCGCCTTCGCCCTTGGTCTTAATCAGGCCGCGCTGTTCCAGCTTCTTCACTACCATGGCGTCGTGCCCGGTGGCGTCTATCATGATCGTCGACTCGATGGCTACGGGGTCGAGGGCGGCTAACTGCCGCGGCAGGGAAGCCACCGGCGACCAGTTGATTACCGCCCCGCATACCTTCCCTTCCTTGACCACCAGGTCTTCCAGCATTGTCATGTTCAGGACTCTGACGCCGGCGGCGCAGGCGGCGGCGATGAGGGCGGAGCAGGCGTGGGGGGCGTCGCACACGGCCAGCCCTTCGCTGACGATTTTATAAGGTACGCTCAATTCGTCGAGAATTTTTTCACCGGGATGCCGTACCGTTACCTTGGGCATGAAATATCCCCCGCTCCAGAAACCTCCCCCCAGGTAGTTGTTGCGCTCTATCAGGACTACCTTCTTGCCCGCCCTGGCGATATCACGTCCGGCGACCAGTCCGCTGGGGCCTGCGCCGACGATTATGCAGTCGCTTTCCACGTATTCATCAAAGTCTCTGGCAAACTCCGAGACTATGGCGCGGGTAATAACCTTCTCCCCGACGGGACTGAACTTTTCCATCTTGAGACTCCTTCCGATTTACCTGACTTTCATGTACAGTTTATAACCGATTATACCCCATTTATCACGTCTTCTGCTTCCGGGGCGCTTCCTTCCGCTTCTGCTTGTCCACCAGGTCCTGCAATGTCACGGCGTCCAGCGTGGCGTCGATTGCTTTCTTCACATCGCACCAGATATCGCGGGTAACGCAGAGGTCGGCACGCTCGCAGCTTGCCGGGTCGCCGATACAGTCCACCGGCGTAATAGCGCCTTCCAGCAGTTGAATTACCTCGCCGAGTTTCACGTCCTCAGGATGCCTGATAAGCTGCAGTCCGCCGCGGGCCCCCCGTATGCTCTTCACGATTCCGGCACCCACCAGCGGGGCGATGATATGCTCCAGGTAGTGCAGCGAGATATCCTGCCTGCCGGCTATTTCCTTGAGCTGTACCGGCCTTTCACCTTCGTGCCTCGCCAGGTCCAGCAGCGCCCTGGTGCCGTAGCGTGCCCTCGTCGATAGTTTCAATATCGAATCTCCATTGTTGACTATTTTAGTAAACTTTGTTCAGTTTATCACCTATTTATTTTCATGTCAACACGATTCTTTCTTGCGTAACGGAGCATTGACGCAGTTGCGCAATTGCGCTATAATATAGCGGAGTATTCAGCCTATGTCCGTTATCTGTATCACCAATCAGAAAGGCGGCGTCGGCAAGACGACTACGACCGCCGCTTTTGCTCAGGGCCTCAGCGAGCACGGTAAAAGCGTGCTGCTTATAGACTGGGACCCGCAGGCAAGCCTTACCGTCAGCTTTGGGGTCAATCCGGACAGCCTGCAACTGACCTGCTACGACGTTTTAACGAGCACCATTAAAAGCAACGGGCGCGTCTCTATCCCCGAGGTAACTCTAAAGACCGATTTCCCGAATATCGACCTCGTTCCGGCAAATATTGAATTGTCGCAGGCGCAGCTGGACCTCACCAACGCCCTCACCCGCGAACTCATGCTGAAGGAAATGCTCCAGCCCGTGCGTAAATCTTACGACTATATACTGGTGGACTGCCTGCCCAGCCTGGGACTACTCACCATCAACGCCCTCTCCGCCGCCGATAGCGTCCTCATACCTTTACAGGCGGACTTCCTGGCGATGAAGGGTCTGGCGCTGCTGCTGCCCACCATCATCAGCGTCCAGGAGAGAATCAATCCGTCCCTGGAAATCCTGGGGATACTCTTCACCATGACCAATACCCGCACCCTGCACAGCCGCGAGGTCATCGAGGTTACCAAGCGGGCTTTCGGTGACCGGATAAGAGTCTTCGATACCACCATCCCCATCAGCGTGCGCTTCAAGGAAGCCCCTGCCGCGGGGATGTCCATACTGACATACGCCCCGAAGTCCGACGGGGCTGATGCCTATCGACAATTCACGGAAGAGGTGCTGCATGAAAAGAGCTAAGATAACCGAGGAGCTTGCCTACGGGACCGCCCTGGACCGCCTCACCGGCGGTGACCGCCCCGCCGCCGTAAAGCCTCCGGAGCCGGCGCGGACCGCCCCGAAAGCCGACTCCCCGAGGTCGGCGATGATTAAGCTGTCCGTCTTTCTGAACCGGGAAGAAGACGCTTATCTTGAAAACCTGGCATCGACGGCTAAGTTCAGCGGCGGCAAGAAGCTCAGCAAGACCAAGCTCATCGAAGCCATGGTGCGGGCTTTCCGCGAGACTGACCTCGACGTGCGCGGCGTCAGGGACGACGGCGAACTGCTGAATAGAGTAACTGCGCAATTGCGCTAATCACCGCGCATAAACAACAGGTACAGGGTAAATCGATGATGTATGTCAGTGACGGTGTCAAAAACCCTAGGCGGTTTGCAACGCGAGGTATGATTCCCCAAAAGACCGCAGAAAGTGCCTGTTTTTCCATTCTGTGCGTTCTGGAGGGGTTCTGAACCATGGGCCGGAGAATATATAAGTATACAGTTCCGGGATGGGGAGGGGGTGGGTGAAACGAAATCTTCTCATCAGCTCGTTATGAGTTAAATACCACGATTCCGGCCTCTCGATTTCACTAAAAGTAACCACAGGTTTTACCTTCGGTTCTATCTTTTTCTCTTCTGGCACCGGCACCACGCAGCACCTGATTACCGCCATGTCGATATTATCCGGGTCGTAGCCGGGCCGGTTACCGCTGAACTGCTCGTTGAATACCTCGATGTCTTCCATCTCCGAGGCGCGGTAGAGCTTCCAGCCCACGACTTCCCGCAACTCGCTGAAGCCCGCGGTCTGGTAGCAGATAAGCGACTCGTTATCGGCGTCGGTATCCAGCACCACCCCCAGGCAGAACGGCTCCAAGGTGCGGTAGCCGCCATGGTAGTAGAACTCGATAACCCGCCGCGACCTTATAGCGCCGCAAATAGTCGCCCGGTTCTTTTCAACTTTGGTGGTGATGTTTAAGATATTCCTGATATTCCGCACTCTCACAACCTCACGCGGTATATAAAAATACTTTAGTCCAGTAGCGGGAATATTTCAAGTCGTACCGTTGTTAACTGACCGCTATCTTACCCTTATGCTCCGCCACCACCTCCCCTATAATCGCCGCGTCGGCCACGCCCTTCTCCTGCAGCTTCTCCAGCAGCATCCACGCCCTCTCGTGCGGCACGGCAATCAGCAGGCCACCGGAGGTCTGGGGGTCGTAGAGGATATCCGCCAGGTACGGCGGCACTTCCTCGGATATATCAATCATGCCCTTGCGGAAGTCCCGGTTGCGGTGCAGTCCGCCGGGAATCATCCCCATCTCGGCGAGCCCCTTCGCCTCGGGGAAAACGGGAACGGCGGCGGAGTCTATCACCATGCCGACTTCCGTCCCTTCGACCATCTCGGCGGCGTGACCCAGCAGACCGTAGCCGGTAATATCCGTGCAGGCGTGTACGCCCACCTCCTGCATCGCCTCCGCCGCTTCCCGGTTCAGCGCGGTCATGGACGCCACGATTTTCGCGATTGACTTCTCGTCCGCCATGCCGCCCTTGATAGCCGTGCTTATAATGCCCGTGCCTAGCGACTTGGTCAGTATCAGGCGGTCGCCCGCTCTGGCGGTGTTATTGTGAATTACCTTATCGGGGTGAACGGTGCCGGTGACCGCCAGACCGTACTTGAGCTCCGGGTCTTCCACGGTATGCCCGCCGACCAGTAACACCCCGGCTTCGTGCATCATGTCCATGCCGCCCCGCAGCACCTCTTTCAGGACGGATATATCCATCTCGCCTTGCGGGAAACAAACGACGTTCAGCGCCGTCAAAGGCATGCCGCCCATGGCGTACACATCGCTGAGCGAGTTCGCCACGGCTATCCGCCCGAACTGGTACGGGTCGTCGACAATCGGCGTGAAGAAATCTACCGTCTGCACGATGGCTAGGTCGTCGGTGAGTCTATAGACGCCGGCATCCTCGGCCCGCTCCATGCCCGCGATGAGGTTGGGGTCGGACTGGAAAGGGAGTCCTTCCAGCGCTCTGGCTAGGTCGCCCGGACCTACCTTGCACGCTCAACCCGACCCGTGAACGGTCTCGGTGAGGCGCCTCTTAGCCTCGTCAGCCATTCTCTCCTCCTCCCTATCGCTACTTTACCGGCGGCGTCAGCGTGAGGCGGTACTCGCCGGAGACCTCTTCCGCCTCGACCGAATAGCCCTGGCTCTCGGCGAGCCGGGTTACGTTCTCTTTGGAAACGGCGGTCTCCACCAGCACCGACAGCACTTCCTTCGGGTTTTCCTCCATCGCTTTTCGCGTCTTTACCACCGGTATGGGGCAGGAATAGCCCCGCACGTCAACTTCCGTCATTATTCTACTCCTCCCGTGGTGCAAACTCCACTACACTCGCATAGATATTTAGCAAAAACTTCCGGCAAACGGTCAACTACCTGCTTGACCCTGGTTGCCGGAGTCACCGCCGCCGTCTTGCCCGCCATGCGGTTGGCTCTCGCGGCGATAACCGCCGCTTCGTGGGGCTTCAGCCCGGCGTTGACGAATGCCGAGACCATGCCGGTGATGGTATCGCCCGTACCGCCGATTGGTTCCATCATGGGGACGTCCGGCTCGTTTACGGTGCCGATTATCTCGCCTTCCTGCACGATATAGTCGGTAGACCCCTTCACCAGCATCAGTTTCGCGGCGTTTTTATTTTGGTATGCGGCTTTTATCAGCTCCGGCATCCGCTCCATGTTATTGAAAAGCATGAAACGCACGTAAGCCGGATGGGTGGCATCCGGGTCGGCCAGGAAAGCAGTCTCGGCGGCGTCAGGCGTAATAACGTCGAAGAACGGGGCTAGTCCCGCCGCCTTGGCGGAATACATCGAAGCCGCGTCGGCAATCAGCACCGGCTTGCGGTCACACTTCCCGATTGCTTCGCAGAGTCGCCGCGTTTGGGCCATGTCCGGCAGCCAGTAATGCAGCGCCAGCACCTCCGGCGCCAGTTCCGCCACGTTTTCGATGAGGTATTCGTAAATCTCCCGGCTGCCCCTCCCCTGCCCGATGTCCCCCGCCAGCAGCGCCTGCGGCGCTTCCAGCTTCAGGTAGTCGGTAGTCGCCAGCGCCGCGCTTACCATGGCGCCGGTGCCCTGGGTGCAGGGAATGCGCCGCCCCTCGACGACCAAGCATTCGCCTTCCGGGCTTACCTTCCCGTATGTCAGCGGCATGTCTTTGATAGGAACAGTACCAGCAATCAGCATCATGCCCCTTTACCCCCCCTCCCACAGAGACCTGCCCTCTTCCAGCGCCCGGTCCAGCATCAGCGAACACAGCGTATAGCCTATCTCCGCCGGACGGGGCGCCTTGTCCACCCGCTTGTCCAACAGTTCGGCGTGCATGACGGGTATATCCGGGCAGCCCCCGCCGGAGGTATTCACTATCTTTCCGCTCTTTTTCTCGTAGGTCAGCTTCATATTAGCCGCCTTGACCATCACCCACTCGCCGAAATCGGTCGTCCGGACGATTTCCAGTATCGCGGCGTCGCTGCCTTTCATCGGTCGTATCTCCATGTAGTCGACGTCCCGCTGTTTCAGCAGCCGCTCGATGCCGGGCTGCTCCGCCAGGTTTATCTCCACGGCAAGGTCGCAGCCCTTGCGCAGTTCGGGCGGCGGCGCCACGAGGCGTACCTGGTAATCTCCCTTTTTCATGACCTTCTCCGCCTTCATGGCTTCCTGCACCTCGCGGAAGAGTACCAGTCCGCCGCCTTCCAGCGCTTTTTTCTTACGTTTCAGAAATTCCATAAACTCTCCTCAGGCTCTGGCACGCTCCATCATGAACAGACCGATGACAATGCAGAAAGCCAGCCCGATGATTACCGCCACGGGTCCCCAGGTGCCCGTCCCCGCCGGACTCGAAGCCAGCAGGAAGTTGTGGGCGACGGCGGCGCCGGCGATATAGCCGAGTACCGTCATTCCGGCGTCGGTATCCCCCTCGCCGGTCAGTATGCAGTTGCGCAGCGGGCAGCCGCCGATGAGCGTCGCCGCCAGTCCGACTAAAGTCATGCCGAGCAAATTCCAGAGGTGGTTATCGTGCGCCACCGGCTGGTCGGTAAAGCCCCAGTGATAGATGCCCCCGGCGCCGAAGTTACCGGCGATGTAGTTCGTCACCAGCGCGGCGATAAAGAAAGCCGCCACCCCGCTGAATAAATACGTATCTTTTACCAGGAATATATCGCGCCAGGCGCCCACGAAGCACATGCGGGTGCGCTGCGCCAGGAAGCCCACGACTAGCCCCACCACCACGGCTACGGCAATAGGCACGAAGGCAGCCCCGGGACCGGACTCGCTCTGGAAGATGAATCCGGGCTTGAAGATAGCGAACAGCAGCAGTCCCACCATGACCACCGGTATAATCCAGCCGACGATAGGGTGCATTTTAGTAGCGCGCCCGAGGTTGAAACCCTTCTTCAGGAAAAATATCCCGATGAGCACGCCGATGACCAGTCCGACCAGTCCCAGTATCGCGTTAAGGTCGCCGCCGGCAAGCCGCAGCATCATGCGTATCGGGCACCCCAGGAATACCAGGGCGCCTATCATCACGAAGGCTCCCATGAAGAAGCGTATTATCGGCGAAGCCCCGCCGCGGGCGCGGTACTCGCGGAAGGCGAACGACGTAATGAATGCTCCAAGAATAAAACCTATAATTTCCGGCCTGATGTACTGTACCACCCCGGCACGGTGCAGTCCGATGGCTCCGGCGATATCGCGGAGAAAACAGGCGACACAGATGCCCATGTTGGCCGGATTTCCCCAGTTGACCATCAGTGCCCCGAGCACCCCGAAAATCACCCCGCCGACGATTATAAATATCTTCTTTCCACTCATGTCTGCCTCCTCCCCCTTGATGAATTGCTTTCAATGCCATAAAATAGTCTCGGAAGATTATAGCATAAGTTTTTTCTTAATGCAAGATAAATTATTCTTATGATATAGCGGTGAATCATGAATATAGACCACCTGAAGACCTTCCAGGAAGTCATCCGGCTGGGCAGCTTCTCCGAGGTAGCCAGGAAGCTGGCTATCAGCCAGCCGGCGGTCTCCTTCCAGATACAGAAGCTGGAACATGAACTCGGTATGCGCCTCATCGACCGCACCCAGCGCGCTATTACCCTGACCGCCGCCGGCAAGCGCCTGCTCAAGTTCGCCGAGTCCGTGGAGGCGGAGCGCGAGAGTCTCCATCACGACCTCGACCACATGCGCGAGGAGGTCTCCGGCGACCTGCTTATCGCTGCCAGCACCATCCCCGGTGAGTTCCTGCTGCCCGTCCTGCTGGCGGGCTTCAAGCAACGGCACCCCGCCGTGAAAATACAGGTGGACGTCTCGGACTCCATTACCGTTATCAACGGCGTGCGTGACAACACCTACGAAGTGGGGTTCTGCGGCATGGCGCCGGAAGGACAGGGCCTGGCTTCTTTCAAGATAGCCAGCGACGAGATTGTCCTCATTGTCTTCCCGGAACACCCCTTCGCCCGTAAAGGCGAGATATCCCCGGATGACCTGGAAAGTGAACCGTTTATCTTCCGCGAGGCTACCTCCGGCACACAACTGACCCTGGAAGACCGGCTGTCGCTGGGGGGACTCGATATGAGGAAATGGTCGCCCAACCTCGTCCTGGGGAGCACGCAGGCGGTCGTCTCGGCGGTCGCCGCCGGCGCCGGCATTGCCTTCGTATCCAACCTGGCTATTAAAAAGAGCCTGACGCTGGGTATGATAAGGCAGGTGGCCGTGCGCGGACTGAAGTTCAACCGGGACTTCTACTGCATCTACCGGCAGGAGAGAATAGTATCGCGCCTGCTGGAAGGATTTATTAATTTCGTCAGAATTGAGGCAGCGCAAGGTGACAAAGGAGACTGAAGCAAAGGCGAACATAGAGAGGCTCAAACTTAACGTCAACGGCTACCGGACACATTACCTGAAAGCCGGCGTGGGACCCCCGGTATTACTGGTGCACGGCGGCGCCAGCGATTCTCGCGACTGGCTGGATACGATGAACAGGCTCGACCATCGTTTTACCTTCTACGCGCCCGACCTTATCGGGTTCGGTCAGAATGAAAGGAACGAGGTCGGCTACTACCTTTCCGACTTCTCCGACTTCCTGCTGGGCTTTATCGATACGCTGGGACTGGAAATGCCGGTCCTCGTGGGGCACTCCTTCGGGGCAAGGGTATGCCTAGATGTCGCCATGCAAAACGGCGAACGCGTCGGTAAGCTGGTCCTCATCGATGCCTCCGGACTGGGCAAAGTATCGCGGTTCGGTACGTCGCTGCTCACATTCTTCTGGGCGCTGCGCAAGCTGTTCGGCAAGCCCCAGCCTTATCCCAGGTTCCTTGTTAAGGAAGGCGACGATTACAACCACGTCGGCAACGATAACCTCGCCAAACTTACCGTGCCCACGCTCCTCGTCTGGAAACGCCTCGACCCTTATATCCCTCTTTCCAACACCCGGCAGGCGGCGGAGGTAATACCCGGTGCGCGACTGGAAATAATGCCGGGTTACGGTCATGCCCCGCACCAGCAGAACAGCGAGGTGTTCAATCGCTTACTGCTGGAATTCATCGACGGGGAATAGGCAGTTGCGCAGTTGCGCAGTTGCGCAGTAACGCCTGTTTTCTAAGCGCTCAGTATGAATACCTGCGTGTTCAAGGGCAGGTTCGTCCTGGTGAACGATATCTTGGGACGGGGTTCTATCTGCCCCGTGCCCATTTCCTTGAGGAAACTATCCACCGGGTCAAGCTCGCGTTTCAACGCCGGCGTCTTATAGTGCATGGGGATGACCGCCTTCGGCTCTATCTTGCGGATAACCTCGGACGCCATGGCGGCGTTGATGGTGTTCACTCCCCCCACCGGCAGCAGCAGCACATCCACGTTGCCCATCTCCTCCACGTGTTCATCACTGAGCACGTGCCCGATGTCCCCCAGATGACACACCGCCACCCCGTCTATTTCCATGAGATAAACGGTATTCTTCCCCCTCGATTGCCCCTTTACGGAATCATGAAAAGTGGCGATGCCAATAATGAGGACGTTGCTGATTTCATACTCGCCGGGTCCCTGGATAATTCGCGGTTCCCCGCCGATTCCGTCGATATAGGAATGTGAGGGGTGCTGATGGCTGACCGTGACGATATCGGCGGTCTGCTTCCCCAGGGTGTATCCGATATCCGGTGGAAACGGGTCGGTGATGATAACGGCCTGATTGCCCTTAAGCCTGAAACAAGAGTGACCTAACCAGGTGATATCCACGTTATCAGTTTATCACAGGCGGCTATTACGTTCAAGAAAATACCTGAAATCCGTGACTGATTCCCTTGACAAAAAGCCCTTACAAGTGCTAGATTATAATTAGCAGTCTAAGCAGGAGACTGCTAACGGAGACTGAAATGATTACTGCCAGAAGCGGGAAAATACTCAACTACATCGTCGGGCAATACATCTCCCGGGCGGTGCCCATACCATCGCAGGTCATCGCCGACGAGGCACAGCTGGGGATAAGTCCGGCTACCGTGCGCAATGAAATGGCGCTCCTGGAGAGGGAAGGGTATCTTATACGCCCCCACACCTCGGCGGGGTGTACCCCCTCGGACAAGGGATACCGCCACTACGTGGGGTCGATTGAAGCCGTTAATCTCCCCCGGGAGGAACAGCGCCTCATCAGCCACACCTTCCACCAGGTGGAAAAAGAGGTGGAAGCCTGGGTAAGCCTCACGGCTACGCTCCTGGCCAAGCTGGCGCAAAACGTGGCGGTGGTCAGCCTGCCGAAATCCACCGACTGTAAACTGAAGCATTTCGAGCTGATATCCGTGCAGGACGCCCGGGCGCTGGCAATCGTCGTGCTGGAAGGCAGCAAGGTCAAGCAGAAACTGGTTACCTTCGACGAGGCCGTCTCTCAACCCGCCCTTGCCATCGTCAGCGGTAAGCTGAACAGCGAATATAGCGGATTGTCCGCCCAGCAGATTGCCGGCAAAAAACTCGAACTTACGCCGCTGGAAAATCAGGCGACCGGTTTCCTCGTTGAAATCATGCGCGCCGAGGACAGCCAGGAATACCAGGAGCCGTACCTCGAAGGCTGGCACTTCATACTCAACCAGCCGGAATTCACTCACAGCGACCAGATGAGTTCCCTCATGGAACTGGTGGAGCGCCGCGGCTTGCTGAAGGTCATCGTGCCCTCCAAATTGAGTCCGCAGGGCGTCCAGGTAATCATCGGCAAAGAGAACAAGGACGTGGCTATCCAGAACTGCAGCGTGGTCATCTGCCAGTACGGTCTCCCCGAGGAAGCCACCGGCACCATCGCCGTGCTCGGTCCCACCCGCATGCCGTATTCACGCACCATACCCACCGTATATTACCTGTCTTCGGTACTGGGTCAACTGGTATCCGGACTCTACGGCAGGGATGAAATCGGCGAACAGGATATATAACAATGATACCGAAAGACAATGAAATTATAGACAACGACGAGCCTGAACCGGAAACCTCCGAAGCACCGGGCACGGAGAACCTGGAAGAGTCACTCGCCGAGGAAAAGAAAAAGGCGGAGGAATACCTGGCTAACTGGCAGCGGGCGCAGGCGGACTTCATCAACTACAAGCGCCGCTCCGAGCAGGAAAGGCAGGAATTCAACGCCTACGCCAACGCCAACCTCATCCTCAGCCTCCTGCCGGTCATCGACGACCTGGAACGGGCGCTGGAAGCCGTTCCCGCCAGGTATAAAAAGCACGACTGGGTGGAAGGCGTCCGGCTGGTGGAACGCAAGTTCAAGACCATCCTGGAAGGGCACGGGGTCAAGGAGATAAAAGCCGCCGGAGAGGACTTCGACCCCAATTTCCACGAAGCCCTCAGGCAGGACAGCGGCGAGGAAGGCAAGGTCATCGAGGAATTTCAAAAGGGTTACATGTTAAAAGATAAACTCCTCCGGCCCGCCCGCGTGGTGGTGGGCAACGGGGAGGCAGATACAAAGGAGGAAGAGTAAATGGGTAAGGCAGTAGGTATAGACCTGGGTACCACCTTCAGCGAAGTGGCGGTTATGGAGGGGGGAGAACCCGTAGTAATCACCAGTTCCGAGGGCAGCCGCCTCGTGCCTTCGGTGGTAGCCATCAATAAAAACGGGGAACGGCTGGTAGGCCAGATAGCCAAGCGGCAGGCAATTACGAATCCGGAGAATACCGTCTACGCCATCAAGCGTTTCATGGGTCGTAAGTTCGGCGAACCGGCCGGGCGCGAGCTTCCCGTCGAGGAAGACGCCAAGCGCAAGACGTACAAAGTGGCCAAGGCGGCGAACAACGACGTTCATGTTGTCATGGGCGACAAGGAATACAGTCCGCCGGAGATTTCCGCCATGATTCTGCAGAAGCTCAAGGCGGATGCCGAGGCGCACCTGGGCGAAAAAGTGACCGAGGCGGTCATCACCGTCCCGGCTTACTTCAACGACGCCCAGCGCCAGGCTACCAAGGACGCCGGCAAGATTGCCGGTCTTGAAGTGCTGCGTATCATCAACGAGCCCACGGCCGCCTCGCTAGCGTACGGACTGGACAAGAAGAGCGACGAGACAATCGCCGTCTACGACCTCGGCGGCGGGACCTTCGATATCTCCATACTGGAACTGGGCGAAGGCACCTTCCAGGTAAAGTCCACCAACGGCGATACCCACCTCGGCGGCGAGGACTTCGACCAGCGGATTATGGAATGGCTCATCGCCGAGTTCAAGAAAGACCAGGGCATCGACCTCGGCAGCGACAAGACGGCGCTACAGCGCCTCAAGGAAGCCGCGGAGAAGGCAAAAGTGGAACTGTCTTCGGTACAGCAGACAGAGGTCAACCTCCCCTTTATCACCGCCGACGCCAGCGGCCCCAAGCATATGAACATTACGCTGTCCCGCTCCAGGCTGGAACAGCTGGTCATGGACCTGGCGGAAAAGACCATCGAGCCGTGCCGGCAGGCCCTCAAGGACGCCGGCAAGACGGCAGCACAGATAGACGAGGTAATCCTGGTGGGCGGTCAGACACGCATGCCCCTGGTACAGCAGAAAGTACAGGAATTCTTCGGCAAGGAGCCGCATAAAGGCGTCAACCCCGACGAGGTGGTCGCCATCGGAGCCGCCATACAGGCGGGCGTCCTCAAGGGAGACGTTAAGGACGTCCTGCTGCTCGATGTCACCCCGCTGACGCTGGGCATCGAGACCCTCGGCGCCGTAGCCACGCCTCTCATCCCGCGCAACACCACCATTCCCACCGCCAAGAGCCAGATATTCAGCACGGCGGCGGACAACCAGCCGAGTGTCGAAATCCATGTCCTCCAGGGCGAACGGCCCATGGCGGCGGACAACCGCACGCTGGGCAAGTTCAACCTTGACGGCATCCTGCCGGCGCCGCGCGGCGTGCCCCAGGTTGAGGTCACGTTCGATATCGATGCTAACGGTATACTCAACGTGCGCGCCCAGGACAAGGGCACCGGCAAAGAGCAGAAGATAACCATAACCTCCTCCAGCGGGCTGTCCAAGGAAGACGTGGAGAAGATGCAGAAAGAGGCGGAGGCTCATGCCGCCGAGGACACCAAGCGCCGCGAGGAGATAGAGACCAAAAATATGGCGGACACCATGGCGTACCAGGCGGAAAAGACGCTGCGCGACAACAAGGACAAGATTCCCGAGGAAATGAACAAAGAGGCGGAAGAGAAGATAGCCGCCGTCAAGAGCGCCCTGAACGGCACGGACGTCGACGCCATCAAGAAAGCCAACCAGGAGCTAAACGAGACCATGCAGAAGATAGGCACCGCGGTATACGGTCAGCAGGGCCAGCAGCCCCCGCCGCCCGGAGGGGAAGCCCCGCCGGAAGGTGAAGGCGGCAAAGAAGGCGGCGATGACGAAGGCACCGTGGAAGGCGAGTTCAGAGAAGTATAACATTTGCGCACTTGCGCAATTACGCATAATCCGAGAGGGGGCTGAAAAGCCCCCTCTTTCTTTTCCCCGCCGGTTGTCATTGCGAGGAGACGCAGTTAACTAAGCAATCCGTTATCCCATTACGTCATTCCCGTGCAAACGGGAATCCAGCCCCCTCCGCTCATTCTGAAACCCCGGCGTGAGCTCGGTCGAACGCCTGCCGAAGAATTCCCACCCTGACCGCCCGGTATCTTCTACGGCTTATCCCTTAGCTTTCTCCCCACCACAAGGGGGTGAAGTACTAAAAATGACCGCATCTCAGACAATATCCTTTATGAGAAGTTGCGCAACTGCGCACTAACGCTTATTCGCACAGAGTTCCGTATCCTCGAACCCGCAGGCATTACAGGGATTATTTCGGCAATCCGGCGTCTCCAGACCTTCCCGGGCGCGCTGAAACTCACGCTTCAGAAAGTCGGTTGATACGCCTGTATTTATATGCGACCACGGCAGCACTTCGTCCAGGGTACGCTCGCGGCAGGCGTAGAAATCTGGCTCCAGACCGGAATCTTTAAACGCACGGAGCCATGCATCGTAATTCAACTGCTCGGTCCAGGCATCGAACTTGCATCCCAGTTCATAAGCGCGGTGAATCACTTTCCCCATCCGGCGGTCTCCACGGGAGAGCGCCGCTTCCAGCAGGCTGGTGCGCGGGTCGTGCCAGGACAGGCGGATGCCCTTGCGCTGTAAACCCCGCTGAAGGATCTCGTGCCGGGCAGTTATCTCCGCCTCGTCTACCTGGGCGGTCCACTGGAAGGGCGTATGCGGCTTGGGGATGAAAGTGGCGACGCTTACCCTTATTGTCGGCTTTTTGCCGCTGGCCTTCCTGCCCTCGGCGCGCACCTTTTCCACCAGCGTCACGATGCTCTCCACGTCTTCCGGGGTCTCGGTAGGGAGGCCGACCATGAAATAGAGCTTGAGGCCGGTCCAGCCGCGCTCGAAGGCGGTGGCGGCGGTCGCCAGCAGGCTTTCTTCCGTCAGGTTCTTATTGATGGCTGTTCTCAATCGCTCGCTGCCGGCTTCCGGGGCGAAGGTAAGTCCGGTGCGGCTGCGCGTGGGCAGCGAGCCGACGAGCTTGATGGAGAAATCGTCCAGACGCAGGCTGGGTAGGGACAGCGTGAGGTTGGGGTAGCGTTTAGACAACTTCTCAACCAGTACGTCGATTCCGGTATAGTCGGTGGTGTTCAGCGATACCAGCGAGACCTCGTCGTAGCCGCAGTTGTTTATCAATTCTCCGGCGGAGTGTAAAACCTCCTCGTGGGGACGCTCGCGCACGGGACGGTAAATCATACCGGCCTGGCAGAAGCGGCAGCCGCGACTGCACCCGCGCTGGATTTCGATGGCGGCGCGGTCGTGGACGACCTCGATAAACGGCACGACGGGACGTACGGGTGGCGGCGGGAGCTTGGTGACGAGGCGCCGTCGGATTACGGGAGGGGCTTCCGGGACGGTGGGGGTAATGCCCAGGGGCAGGCCGGCGGAATCGTATTTCACCTCGTAAAAAGCAGGGATATAGACGCCCGGAACCCCGGCGAGGCCCTTAAGCAGGATTTGTTTCCTTTTGTTTTTTGTTTTATGGTAAGTGTCCAGGAACTCGAGTATTACCTCCTCGCCGTCCCCGATGACGAAGGCATCTATAAAATCGGACATCGGCTCCGGGTTCAGGCAGCAGCTCCCCCCGGCGATTATCAGGGGATGGGAGTCGTCCCTCTCCGAGGCGAGGACGGGTATCCCGGCAAGGCCCAGCATGTTGAGCACGTTGGTGTAGGACAGCTCGTATCCCAGCGAAAAGCCGACGATGTTAAAGTCCTTGAGCGGGCGCTTGCTTTCCAGGCTGAAGAGGGGTATATTCCTCTCCCGCATACGGGCTTCCATGTCCACCCAGGGGGCGTAGACCCTCTCGGCAAGGACGTCCGGCTGGCTATTAAGGATATCATAAAGGATGGGCACCGCCATGTTGGACATGCCTATTTCGTACGTGTCCGGGTAAGCCAGGGCAATTTTTATGTCGGTCTTGTCCCAGTCCTTGATGATGCTGTTCCACTCGCCGCCGGTATAGCGGGCGGGACGGTTGACCTGGTGTAGTATCTCGTTATCGAGCACCTTATGCCTCCAGACTTTCAATTATAGAGGTTGGGTGCGTTCAGGCGCAAATAAGAGTCAATGCGCAGTTGCGCAATTGAGGTATTCGGCGCCACATCCCTTTTCATTGAGTATGTTTTGGTGTATATTAGGGCATGTTCTGAAAAACCCTGCGCGAGGAGGAGAAAATGAACGTTATCTGGGTAATATCCGATTCTTTACGGCGCGACCATGTAGGCGCTTACGGGAACAGGGAAATTATTACGCCGTCCATAGACGCCTTTGCGGAGAAGTCCGTACGCTTCGACCGTCACTATATCGCGGGCTTTCCCACCATGCCCACCCGCGCCGACTACCTGACGGGCCGCTGGACGATGTCCTACATGCAGTGGGAGCCGCTGTTCAAGGACGAGGTGACGCTCCCGGAACTGCTCTCGGACAACGGCATCAACACCGCCGCAGTAGTTGATACTCCTTTCTTCATGCGGCGCGGCATGAACTACGACCGCGGTTTCCGCACCTTTACCGAGATTACCGGCCAGATGCACCTCGAATGGAGGGTCGACCCCGATACCAAGGAGGGGCAGGTCGCCCACGGTATCTTCGGGGGGGACGTGAGGAACGACTGGCTTTACGAGGCCGATTATTTCGCGCCCAGGACCTTCATCACGGCGATGAAGTGGCTGGAACGCCATTATCAGGAAGACTTTTTCCTCTACGTGGATACCTGGGACCCGCACGAGCCCTGGGAACCCCCGCAGTATTACCGGGAGCTGTACTGGCCCGGGCATGACGGCGACCAGGCGATGCCGGTCTACAGTTACTGGCAGGACATACCCGGCCTGACGGAAGAAAAGGTCAAGAAAGCCCACGCTTCCTACTGCGGCGAGGTAACCATGGTGGACACGTGGTTCGGGTACTTCATGAGGCACGTGGCTAATTTAGGACTGCTGGATAATACGCTCGTTATATTTACCTCCGACCACGGCTACTATTTCGGCGAGCACGGCGGACTGCTGGGGAAAATGGTCTTCGCCAAAGACAAGAAGACCGGCCGGCCGATGAACGGGGTATGGTCGCACTCGCCTTTCTACGAGGAGGTCACCCATACGCCCCTGCTGATATATATGCCCGGTGTGAAACCGGCGGCGTACGGCGGGCTGACGTCGGCGGTGGACCTGATGCCTACCGTCATGGAGGCAATGGGACAGAAAATACCGTCGCGGGTACAGGGGAAGTCGCTGCTGCCCATGGTGAAAGACCAGAAAGTGCCCGGACGCGATTACGTTATCAGCGCGCACCCGTTCGTTAACGAGGGCGACTCACTGCGGTCTATCGATGATTTTCCAAGGCTGACGGAGAAGGACTCCACGGCTACGGTGACCACCGCCGAGTGGACCCTGCTGTATAATACCGAGCCGGGCATGTCCGAGTTGTATAACCTGAAGTCCGACCCCGGGCAGGAGAAGAACCTCATCAAGGAAAATCCTGACAAAGCGGGGGAGCTGCACCAGTTATTGGTTAAATACATGAAAGAAACCAATATCTCCGAGCATTTACTCAAGCCGCGGCTGGAGTTGAGGTTATAAAAAGGAGGGGGCTTTAAAGCCCCCTCCCGGATTATCCGTAATTGCGCAATTGCGCATCAACGCTATTTTTCCTCGACGGCGGTAATCGCCACGAGTCGGTCGCTCTTATCGAGGGTCATCACCCTGACACCCTGCGTGCTCCTGCCCTGGGTGCTGATACCATGCTTGGGATCTTTTTCCTTAATTGGAGTCAGCGTCACCATGCCCTCGGCGGATATCAGCATGACCTGCTGCCTGGGCGTTACCACTCTTGCCGCCGTGACGTCGCCGGTCTTATCGACTATCTTGAACGTCCTCACACCCATCCCGGCGCGGTGCTGCCGCGGGTACCTGTCCAGCGGGGTAATCTTACCATAGCCTCCCTCGGAAACCACCATCAGAAAGGCTTCCGGGTCCACCCTGTCCAGGCTCACCACGCCGTCGCCTTTAGCCAGCTTGATGGCGCGCACGCCGCCGCTGGTCCGGGAGGCGGCTCTAAGGCTGGAAACGCTGAAGCAAATCGACTGCCCCTTGCGCGTCACCAGAACCACATCGTCCTTATCGCTGGCGATGCAGGTAGATACCAGTTCGTCGCCCGGTTCCAGGTCCATGGTAATTAGCCCGCTGCTGCGTACGGCGCCGAACTTGTCCAGCGACGTCTTCTTGATTTCACCGAGTTTGGTAGCCATTACTAAATATGCGTCCGGCAACAGCCCGGTGGTCGCCGCCATTGACGTGACCCTCTCGCCATCGGTGATGGACAGCAGGTTGATAATAGCCAGCCCCTTCGAGGTGCGTGAGGCGGCGGGGACTTCATGACATTTAAGGTAAAAGACCTTGCCGCGGTCGGTAAAGAAGAACAGGTCGTCGTGGGTATCCGCCACCACCAGCAGCATCACGGCATCGGTCTCCCGGGTCACCTGCCCGATGATACCCTTGCCGCCCCGGTGCTGCACCGTGTAGTTGCGGGCGGGGATCCTCTTCACGAAGCCGCGGGAACTGAGCGTCACCACCACTCTCTCGTGCGGGATGAGGTCTTCTTCGGTAAACTCGAGGATTCCCTGCTCGACGATAGAGGTGCGGCGCTCGTCGCCGTACTTGGACTTCACGTCCGCCACCTCTTCCTTTACCAGGGCGAGAATCCTGCGCGGATTGCCCAGCAGGTCTTCGAGGTAGGCGATGGTCTTGACCACCTCGGCATACTCGTCGAGAATCTTCTGCCTTTCCAGATTAGCCAGGCGCCGCAGCTGCATGTCCAGGATTGCCTGCGCCTGAAGCTGGGTCAGCCCGAATCCCTCCATCAGGTTCTTGCGCGCTGCCTCGGCGGTCTCGGACTTGCGGATGGTGCTGATAATCGCGTCAATCTGGTCCAGCGCGATTCTCAGTCCTTCCAGTATGTGCGCCCGTGCTTTTGCCTGTTTCAGTTCGTACCGGGAACGCCGGACGATTACCTCACGGCGGAAGTCCACGAAGTGCTGCAAAGCCTCTTTGAGGCTGATTACCTTGGGTTGTCCGTCCACCAGCGCCAGCATGTTGACGAAGAAGGAGGACTGCATGGAGGTGTATTTATATAAATTATTAAGGACCTTCTGCGGCTGGGATTCCTTCTTTAATTCGATGACGACGCGCATCCCCTGCCGGTCGGACTCGTCGCGGAGGTCGCTGATGCCCTCTATTTTCTTGTTCTTGACCAGCTCGGCGATATTCTCCACGAGCGCTGCCTTGTTCGTCTGGTAGGGAAGCTCGTTGATGATTATCTGGCTCCGGCTGTTCGCGGTAGGACTGCTGATGTGGGCCTTCGCCCGGACCACCAGCTTGCCGTGCCCGGTGGCGTAGGCGTTCATGATGCCTTCCCGCCCCTGTATGATGCCCGCCGTGGGGAAGTCCGGTCCCTTGACGAATTTGATAAGCTCCTCGACGTTAGCCCGGGGATTATCAATGAGGTGGGCAATGGCGTCGCAGACCTCGGTGAGGTTATGCGGCGGGATATTGGTAGCCATGCCCACGGCGATGCCGGAGCTGCCGTTCAACAGCAGGTTGGGCAGACGGGTGGGGAGCACCAAAGGTTCCTGCTGGCTGTCGTCGAAGTTCGGGATGAAGTCAACGGTGTTTTTCTCGATGTCTACCAGCATTTCCTCGGCTATCTTCGCCAGGCGCGCCTCGGTGTACCGCATGGCGGCGGGAGGGTCGGCGTCCATGCTCCCGAAATTGCCCTGACCGTCCACCAGCGGGTAACGCATGGAAAAGTCCTGCGCCATACGCACCATGGCATCGTAAACGGAGGTATCCCCGTGGGGGTGATACTTACCCAGAACCTCACCGACGATGCGGACGCTCTTGCGGTGGGGGCTGTTGGGCCGCAGGCCCATGTCGTTCATGGCGTAAAGGATACGCCGGTGCACCGGTTTCAGGCCGTCACGCACGTCCGGGAGGGCGCGGGCGACGATGACGCTCATCGCGTAATCGATGTAGGAGCTCTTCATTTCATCTTCGATGTTTACCGGCTTCACCGTGCCCGAAACCATATTCAGTTCCTCCTATTCGTCATCGCTGTCTTCGTCATTGTCAACACCCCCGGACTCCTCGGGCAGCACCTCTATCTCGTCGCCGCCGATTATCGTGTAACCGGACTCGTCCTCTTCCTCGTCGTCTTCCACTTTCAGCAGTTTATCGCCGACGTACGGCCGGAACTCCTCCATTCCCCTGGGGGGGAAGGAGAGCTTGCCAACCTGGCTCGGGTGCTGGTACGTCTCCCGGATAATAATGGTCATCATGTCCATGGTGGACTTGACTACCGACGACGTGTACTGGTTGCCGCCCAGCATCAGCCGGACGAGCCGCTGGGCGTACTTGGGGTCCACCTTCCCCATGTAGACGCCGCGCCGGTTTTCCACCACCAGCGCCGAGCCTTCAGGCTTCAGGACCACCTTGTCGCCCGCCACCATCCTGGCGCGGTTTTCCTTGGGGGCCAGTTCGTAAAGCGTCACCACCCCCGCCTTGCCGATTTCCTCGATGAAGTGGTGGGGGTCGACGGTATCCGTCTCCACGTCGTCTTCGTCCGACTCCCCGAGGTCGCTCAAGCGCCGCAGGTTCCTGGCGGCGATGGCATTGTACGGGTCCATCTGAATCGTCCGGTTATAGGCTTCCCGCGCCAGTGAATACTGGCCCAGTTCCATGTACGCCCTGCCGAGGCGGTTGCAGGCGTCCACGTCCTCCGGGTAACTCTCGATGATTTCCTTGTTGACTTCCACGGCTTCCTGCCAGCGCGCCTGCATGGCCAGGTCGATGGCCTCCTTGCTGCGCTGCTGTTTGAGCCTCAGTAGTCTTTCGTCGTCACGTGTCATTTACGTCCCCGGAACAGCTGTATTTTTTAGGTAATCCATTCTACACCAACGGTATACATCATACAAGGGTTTTTTGTACACAAAAAAGTACCGTTTGACAAATCGCCCCTCCGGCGGATAGAATTTAAATAGGGGCATTTATAAATTCTAAAGGAGACGGTACTAAAATGCAAGATAAGGTGGAAGAGGTACTCGATAAAGTACGACCGGTTCTGGTAAGGGACGGAGGCAACGTTGAATTAGTCGGTGTCGACGGCGGCACCGTTAAAGTAAAACTGGTCGGCGCCTGCGCCGGCTGCCCGATGTCAACCCTGACCTTGAAGAACGGAATAGAACGCATACTGAAGCAGGAAATCCCGGAAGTTAAAGAGGTGGTGGCTGTCTAACTATCCCTCGTAGATTTACTCTTCTTCCAGTTCAAAGGCGCGGTGCAAAGCTCGTACCGCGTCTTTTACTCTGTCCCTATCGATGATGCAGGTTATCCGGATTTCCGACGTGGAAATCAGTTGGATATTGATGTTTTCCTCTTTTAGCGTAGCGAACATGCGCGCCGCGTAACCGGGGGCGTACTGCATGCCGGTGCCGATGATACTTACTTTACCCAGACCGGAATCGCTGACGCACTCCCTGGCGCCGATTTCTCCGGCTATCGGCTCGATGACCGCCATCGCCCCTTTCAAATCGCTTTTGGCTACCGTGAAGGTGAGGTCGGTGATATTCTCGATGCTGGCGTTCTGGACGATGGTGTCGATGCTGATACCGGCTTCCGCCAGCGGCACGAAGATAGACGCGGCAATGCCCGGCCGGTCGGGCACGCCGACCACGGTAATCTTCGCCACATCCATGTCATGGGCTATGCCTCTCACTTTATTTCGTATTTCCATAGACACCTCTTTATGGATTAACGTACCGGGATTATCATTAAAGCTGGACGCCACCAGGATGGGGACGCTGAACAGTTCGCCCAGTTCAATCGCGCGGGGGTGAATCGCCTTGAAGCCGTAGGTCACCATCTCCAGCATTTCCTCGTAGCTGACCTCTTTCAGCTTGCGCGCCTCCGGTAAAAGACGCGGGTCAGTGGTATAGATACCGTCCACGTCGGTATACCTCTCGCAGATTTTCGCCTTCAGGCCCGCCGCCAGCGCCACCGCCGTGGTGTCCGAGCCGCCCC
>JAFGPF010000014.1 GCA_016926115.1 Dehalococcoidales bacterium
CACCCGGTGGATTCCTCGGAGATATGTTTCAAGATAGCCGGCGCGGGCGCCTTCAAGAAAGGGATGGAGGACGGCCAGCCAATACTCCTGGAGCCGATAATGAATCTGAGAGTCACTGTTCCCAGTGACCTTACCGGCGACATCATCGGCGATCTTAATACCAAGCGGGCGCGTGTACTCGGTATGAATCCCGAGGGCGGCAGTAATGTCATCGATGCCCAGGTGCCTCTCGCTGAAATCCAGCGCTATGCCATCGATCTAAAGTCGATGACGCAGGGACGCGCCGTCTACACCATGGAGTTCGACCATTATGAAGAGGTGCCGGCGAATATCACGCAGAAGATTGTGGCCCAAAAAGAAGCTGAAAAAGAATAGTATACCTTCGGTATTTATATCATGATATTTTATGGCGCTCTGTTCAGGCGGGGCGTCATGCTTTTCAGGTAGCCCTGATTTCCTGCCTCATGAAGATGACGTAGCTGATGGCGAAGCAGATGGCGCTCAGGCATACTATAACGACGAGATGCGGCCAGATGGCCAGCAGGCTCTGTCCCAGGCTGATGGGGTTAGGCACCATGTAAGCAAAATCACCGTATGTTATCGCACCCAGACCTTTCCACATGGGACTTAGCAGCATGACGTACACATCCTGGTATAAATAACTTGGAGAAATGCTTCTTATAGTCTGTTGCATACTCGCTTGGTGAATCTGGGTTGCCGCATCGGTGCCGGGGGTGATCGGAGAGATGGCATCGGCGATGAACCCTCCAAATCCCAAAAATACCCAGAAAAAGTAAAATATAATAAATATAACAACAGGTATAAGTAGAGACCCGGCCGCTCTCCGGAATATTACTGAGAACAACATCGAGAGTCCCATCCAGAAAGCCCCGTAAATAACGGTAACGACGAAGTAGAGAAAGAGCCTGATAATTTCTTCCGGAGTTGGGAAAGGTACGCCAATTCCGGTCATACTGAATCCCCAGGGCCGCAGGTCGAACCATATCAGGCCGAAACCGCCTACCAGTAATAAAACCGTCCCTGTCATGATGCTCATGGTGATGATACCTGCCAGGAACTTGCCGTTGATTACGCTGTCGCGGTAAACAGGCTGGGCGAGGAGTCGGCTCAACGTGCCGCCGGTACGTTCGCTGTTGATGGCGTCAAAACTTAACACAATACCGGTAATTGGTATAACAATAGCGATAGCCACGGTCAATATCGGGATTTTACCCAGGTACGATGTGAATAAAGACAGGAACACGAAGCCTTCGTTGGTAACTGCCCCGCTTGCCTCCAGGGCTTCGCGAATACCCTGCTTGGCGGCGAACAGACCCAGTCCACCGGCAACCAGTATCAGCAGGAACAGCACCAGAAAACGTGAACTGTTGAAGTAATCGGCGAGTTCCTTACGTATTATTGCTATCATTATGTAAAATTAATTCTCCTTGAAATATTTCATATATATATCGTCGAGGGAGAACTCGTGGACTTTCATTTGCACCAGCAAGGAGTCATTGTCTACAATCGCTTTAGATATCTTCGACCGTAAATCGGAGTCGGTACTGATTTTCATCAGCGTTCCCTGGGCTTCGACCTTCTCGACGCCCTTGATTTGCTGGATGATATCGACAAGCTCTGCCTTAGGTTCGGCGGTCTCGACTTCTATCATGTAACGACCTCCCGCCATGGCTTCCCTGCCAAGTTCGTCGATACTGCCTTCAATAACCATCTTTCCCTTGGAGAGAATGCCCACGCTGTGGCACACTCTCTGCACCTGATACAACTGGTGCGAGGACAGCAGGACGGTGGTTCCTATCTTGGGCAGGTCGGCGATGATGTCCAGAAGCTGGTTGATACCGGCTGGGTCCAGTCCGGAAGTAGGCTCATCGAGGATTACCAGCCTGGGCTGCTTGATAAGTACGTCGGCGATGCCTAGCCGCTGTCTCATGCCACGGGAAAACTTGCGGGTGACCATGTCTCTTTCTTCGGTCAGCCCGACTCTTTCCAGTACGTCGTCGATAAGACGCTCCGTTTCCGAAACCGGAATATTGTTGAGGTCGGCAATGAACCTCAGGTTTTCCCTGGCGGTAAGCCCGTCGTAAAATCCGATTGATTCCGGCAGGTAACCGACGATACGCTTTACCTTGAGCGGTTCGCGGGTGGAATTATAGTCGTATACGCGCACCGAGCCCGATGCCGGTTCGGTGAGACCCAGCAACATCAGAATGGTCGTCGTCTTGCCGGCGCCGTTAGGACCCAGCAGACCGAACACCTCGTTTTCCTTGACGTGGAAATTGAGGCGGTCAACCACGGTGACCTTGCCGTAATTCTTGGTCAGGTCTTTCGTCTCTATGGCTAAATTATCAGTCATATACTATCGCCGGCCGAGCCTCATAAAGATAACTACCAGACCGATAATGACGATGATGATGATAGCCACGCCTACCCATCCCCATATGGTGGGCGTTTCCACGGTAACCCGTACGGATATCTTATCGGCATTAGTCTGTTCTCCGGATACGCGCAGGGTAATCATGTAATCGCCGGCTACCGTCTTCGGCGGCGGTTTGATGTTAACGTCGACGGTCTGGGGCTCGAATATCTCCAGGACGTCTATTTTTTCCGGCTCGAAGGTTATTTCCCATCCGCTGGGATTCTCGGAGGTAAAGGTGATGTTGTTCATGGAGTCCGTTCCGAAGTTGGCGACCTCCAGCGAATATATGTTGTCTCTACCAGCCTTTGCCTTGGTATTATATACTTCGTTTACCGGTACGGCGTTCAGAACGTATTTGGCGGTTATTATGGCGGTGAGGTCGTATGTGCCGACGACATCTTCAGAGACTGCTTCCAGGGTAATGATGTAATCGCCGGGTTCAGCCAGCGGCCAGGTGGGAGGTGTAACGTTAACCTTAATCACTTTAGAAGTTGGTACGTATTCGGAAGCCGGTATAGCAATCGACGGTATTCTCTTGGTCTCATACTGCGGGTTGATATAGGCGTCCCATCCGGTGGGTACGGTGGTATTGAGGTCGAAGACCCGGTCTATCTTCCCCCTGTATTCAATCTTCACGTTATAATCGAAGCTGCCCGTAGCCACGGCTTCGAGGTCGGGGAACTCGGTGGACATGGTAATGGTGTCCGGTTCAACCTCTTCTTCCTCCTCTTCTTCAGAAATGGGTTCCGGCTCCGGTATATCCTCGGATATCAACTCGGGCTCGGGAGGAGTATCGGTAGTATTGTCCGTAGCGTTATCCGTGGCAGCCGGTTCTTCGTCCTGCGCCAGCATGGCAACCGGCAGGGACAGAGACGCCAGTACCATTACCAGAAGAATTAGTAGAGAAATCAATCCCGTCTTTTTCATCGTTATACCACCTCACGTAAACTAGTTTATGTTCAACTCAAATACATTGACGTATTATATCAAAATGCCTTTACACGTTCAAGATACCTTACGTGGTAATAGATGCCTGCTTTACGAAGCCAGAAGCTCTTTGACTTTTGCGTTAAGAGCCGGCAGTACCTTTTTCCAGTCGCCCACCACTCCGAAACGTGCCTGGCGGAAAATATTCGCCTCCGCGTCTTTATTAATGGCGACGATGGTTTTGGAGCCGGAACAGCCGCTCATGTGCTGGCTCGAGCCGGATATAGCGATGGCGAAATATAGTTCCGGAGCGATTATCTTGCCGGTCAGTCCCACCTGTATGGTATCCGGTACCCAGCCGTTGTCACAGGGTGGGCGGCTGGCGCCCACGGCTCCCTTGAGCATTTTCGCCAGTTCTTCGAGCTGCTGGAATCCTTCCGCGCTGCCGATTCCCCTGCCCCCGGAAACCACGACCTCGGCGTCTTCTATTTTTATGCCGGCTACTTCTTCGACGACCTTATCCAGAATCTTTGTCTTGATGTCCGACGCCTGGAGGTCCGCGGCAATACTGGTGATTTCTCCCTTCCTCGATGCATCCGGTTCGAGGGGCGTCATGGCTTTGGTGCGTATGGTGACCATCTGTGGATTACTCTCGCTGGTGAAGACTGCCTGGGCGTTGCCTCCGTATACGGGCTTGGTCTGGAGCAGGCGCTTCGTGCCGGGGTCAATTGCCAGGTCGACGCAGTCCATCGTCACCGTCGTGCCGAGCCGGAAAGCCAGCCTGGGGGCGAGGTCGCGCCCGGTATCACTCTGCCCCATGATGAGCACCTGCGGTGTTACCTGACCGATTACCTTTTCCAGTACTTTGACGTAGGCGTCCGTCTGGTAGTCCTTGAGGAGAGCGTCATCGACCACGTAAGCCTTATCGGCGCCGTGGGCGATAGCCTGCTGGGTGGGATTACCGACACCGCTACCGACCAGTACCACCACCAGTTCCTCCCCGAGTTCATCGGCAAGTTTCCTGCCTATGCCGAGTCCTTCCGCGGAGATCGGTGCTATCTTATCGTTCTTGACTTCGCAGTAAACGGCTATTCCTTTATAATCTGCCATATCCTTTATCTCCCTTATAATAAGTTGGAAATGTTAAAAACCTGTTAAGACTACAGTATCTTGGCTTCCCTGAGCTTGGTCGCCAGGGCTGCCGCAGCTTCCTCCGGGGTATCGCCTTCGGCAAATTCGCATTTACCCTCGTACACCGGTTGGAACAGCTTATTTAAGTTGGTGTGTTGTCCGGCTTCGCCAACCTTGGAAGCGTCTATATCGATATCGGCGGGTTTCCAGACCACCGGCTCGACTTTCTTGGCAGCCATGATTCCCTTGATGGTGGGATAGCGGGGCTCGCCGATTTCATTGCTTACGGTAATTACGGCGGGCACGGGCACTTCGATGACGTCGTAGCCATCGGAAGTGACCCTCTCGATTTTAGCGGAGCCGTCGGTAATTTCTATCTTGCGCGCTATCGTCACGCAGGGCAGTCCCAGTATCTCGGCGATACCGGGTCCGGTCTGTCCGGCGTTGGTATCCGAGGCCTCCCGACCGCACAGGATAAGGTCGTATTCACCGACCTTCTTGATGGCGGCGGCGAGGGCGGTAGCCGTTGCCCAGCTGTCCCCGCCGACATATGCCTGGTCGTCCAGCAGGATAAGCTCGTCAGCGCCCATCGCCAGCGGTTTCTTAACCACTTCGCGGGAGAGTTTATTGCCCAGGCTGATTACGGTAATTTTACCGCCTTTTGCCTCCTTCACCTTCAATGCCGCCTCCACCGCGAACTCGCCGTAGGGGTCGACGACGGGCGGCACGCCGTGCATCTCGGCTTTATTGGTGGCGGCGTCTATCTTGAAAATGCTGGGTGGGGCTTCGGGGTCGATGACCTGTTTCACACACACGATTATATTCATCTGCGTAATGCTCTCTTTCCAGAAGATTTTTTGAAATGCAGGTTAAAGAAGTTCAAGACTAATTTAGCATCATTTTACGCTCAATGTCAAACGCAGACTCACGGAGCGGCGGATACCCGCAAGGTCGCTTTCCACTTCTATCCGTGAATCAGGGTACGTTTCCTGCAGGAGGGCGGTTACAGCATCCGCCTGCCCCTGCCCTATTTCCAGCAGAATAAAGCCGTCCCTGCATAGTCTATCGCCAGCCTGACGGCACGTCGTCCTGATGCCGTCCAGTCCGTCCTTCCCGCCGTCCAGCGCCAGCGGCGGTTCGTAGCTCAGACCGGTGTCATTGACTAAATCAGCTTCACGCACGTACGGCAGGTTGGCGATTATCATATCGACCGGCTCCGGCAGCGGTTCCAGCATGTCGCCTTCCAGCAGGACGATTCTATCGGCTACATTGTGTTTTCGGCAGTTGTCGCCCGCCACTTTCAGAGCCTCGTTGGAGATATCAACAGCGTACACGGTTACTCGCGGCAGGTTTACGGCGAGGCTGACCGCTATGGCACCGCAGCCCGTGCCGATATCGGCGATGGTCTTAATTTTATGGCTTTCCGCCAGTCGGATGGCTTTTTCCACCAGCAGTTCGGTTTCAGGTCGCGGGATAAGCACATCCCGGTTAACCTTGAAGTCGAGTCCGTAAAACTCGCGGTGCCCGGTGATGTAGGCGGATGGCTCCCCTTGAATACGGCGTGCCAGCAGTTTGTTCAGGGCCTTTTCTTGCTTTGGCGATATGTCAGTATCCAGGTCGGAATACAGTTGTACGCGGTCTATGCCGAGGGCGTGTTTCAGGAGGACTACGCCTTCAAGGGAGGCATCGTCTATGTTGTTATCCGCCAGTATCTTGCGGGCGTGAGTTAAGGCCTGCCGGCGGTTCACACCGTCTGTCCCTCGAGTTGTTCGGTCTGCTCGGCGGTGGTCAGAGCGTCGATTAATTCGTCGAGGTCGCCTTCCATGAACCGGGGCAGGTTGTGCACATTCTGGTTGATACGGTGGTCGGTAATCCTGTCCTGCGGATAGTTATACGTACGTATTTTTTCGACGCGTTCGCCGGTGCCGACCTGAGAACGCCGGTCGGAGGTAATTTGCTCTTCCTGCTTGCGCCGCTCGATGTCCATGAGACGCGTGCGCATCACGGACATGGCTTTTGTCTTATTCTGGAGCTGCGAGCGTTCGTCCTGGCAGACGACAACCATTCCCGTGGGGAGGTGTGTCATGCGGACGGCGGTGGCTACCTTGTTCACGTTCTGTCCGCCGGCACCGCCGCTGTGAAAGATATCGATTTTCAGGTCGTCGGGGTTGACGTCGATATCCACCTCCTCGGCTTTGGGCAGGACGGCGACGGTAGATGTGGAAGTGTGGATTCTGCCGGAGGACTCGGTGACGGGCACGCGCTGGACACGGTGGACACCACTCTCGTACTTGAGCCGACTGTAAGCGCCCTTGCCTTTTAACTCGAAGATTATCTCCTTGAACCCCCCGATGCCGCTCTCGCTCATGCTGAGGATCTCGATTTTCCAGTTATGCGTCTGGGCGTAGCGACTGTACATGCGGAAGAGGTCGGCGGCGAAGAGCGCGGCTTCGTTGCCGCCTGTCCCCGCCCGGATTTCCATGATGATATCCTTTTCGTCGTTGGGGTCTTTGGGTATCAACGCTACCCTGAGTTCTTGAGTTAATTCCTCAAGCTGTTTTTCCAGCGACTCTATTTCCTGGTTTGCCAGCTTGGTCATTTCCTCATCGAGGTCGTCCTCCAGCATCGCCCGGGTCTCTTCCAGAGATTTCTGTGCGTCTTTATATTTACGGTAGATCGTCACGGTATCCTCGATGGCGGCGCGCTCCTGTGCCAGCGACTGCAGTTGAGCAAGGTCGGTGGCAACTTCGGGCTGCGCCATCTTCTCATTGAGTTCCTCGTAACGCTTCTCTGTTTTCTCCAGTTGTTCCATCATTTTTCTTGATTTTCCTCAGTAGAATTA
Source organism: Dehalococcoidales bacterium (assembly GCA_016926115.1). The sequence continues at coordinate 7,338 of JAFGPF010000014.1, forward strand.
TAACACAGCACCGTACACGCTCCAAGCTGGAGAAATTGACATTTTACCTTAAAATACCCTATAATCAAGCGTGTTTCATGCCTGTAAACGGCAATAGTGAGAAGTGTTTCATTGATACAATTTTGTATCTGTCCAGTTCTGTCCAGACAATAAATACGGGTTAAAAGGAGATATTATGACGATTACGGAAATACTCGCCAGGAACGCCAGGTTGACCCCTGACGCCATAGCGCTGGTGGAGATAACCCCGAGCCAGGGGCTAAGGAAAGAAATCACCTGGAAAGAATTCGACGATAACGCCAACCGCGTCGCCAACGCCCTCATCGCCAGGGGCGTCAAGAAGGGCGACGTCGTCGCCCACCTGATGATGAACTCCATAAAGTGGCTGGAGGCGTACTTCGGCATACTGAAAACCGGCGCCATGGCGGCGCCGCTAAATTTCCGTTTCATCAGCCGCCAGATAAAGTACTGCGTCGATATCGCCGAACCCAAGGTGATGATGCTCGATGAGAGCTTCATCGAGCGCGTGGAGGAAATCCGCGGCGAGATGCCGACAATTAAAAATTACATATTCGTCGGCGACAACATGCCGAAAGATATGGAAGCATACGACGGAGTGCTGGCGGAGTCCTCGCCCGTTCCCCCGGATGTCAAGCTGGACGGCGAAGACGAAGCCGGACTCTACTTTACCTCCGGAACCACCGGCGACCCCAAGGCTACCTGCCTCTGCCACCGCAGCCTGGAGCATGTTGCCGTCAACGAGAACTTCTCACATCGCGAAACACGGAAGGATTGCTTCCTCCTCATCCAGCCTCTTTACCATACCGGCGGCAAGATGCACTGGTTCGGCAGCCTGATTGCCGGCGGACGTGCCGTGATGACCACCGGAGGCGAGCGGGTTACCGCGAAACTCATCCTGGATACCATCAACACAGAAAAGATAACCATCTGCATGCTGCTGGTGCCCTGGTTACAGGACATCGTGACCGCCCTCGATAACGGCGATATAAAACTATCCGACTACGATGTAAGTTCGATAAGGCTCGTCCATTCCGGCGCGCAGCCTATTCCACCCGTGCTCGTGAAGCGTTTTATCAAATACTTCCCCGATATAGACTACGAAGAAAATTACGGACTTACCGAGTCGGCGGGTCCGTGCATGCACCTGGGACTGGAGAACTTTCACAAGCTCGGTTCGTTCGGTTATCCTCGTATCAACCTGGATGCGCGTGTCGTTGATGATAACGGTAACGATGTTCCGGCGGGCGGCGTAGGAGAGATGATTATCAAGGGCGCCAATATCATGAAGTGCTACTACAAGAACCCGGAGAAGACCGCCGAGACCCTGCGCGACGGATGGCTTTACACCGGCGACCTCGTCAGGCAGGACGCCGAGGGATTCATTTCTTATATCGATAGAAAGAAAGACCTGATTATCAGCGGCGGCGAGAATATTTTTCCGGTCGACCTCGAAGCGGTACTCATCGGCCAACCCAAGGTCAAGGACGTCGCCATCATCGGCGTGCCGGACGACCGGTACGGTGAGGTGGTTGCCGCCGTGGTTCAGCCCAAGGATGGCGTTGAACTGACCGAGGCGGAAATGAAGGCATACTACGAACCGCAACTACCCAAGTACGCCTGGCCCCGGATTATCCTCTTCGGGGAAGTGCCGCGTAATCCCACCGGCAAGATTGAAAAACCCAAGCTGAGAGAGCGCTACGCCGATGTGAGGTGGGACCCCAAGAAATAACCCCCGGAGTAGTTCAATAAGGAGAACCGTGATATGGACTTTAAGGAATGTATCGATTTCGCTAACGCTAACAAGACCTGTTATCTAGCCACCGTCGACGGCGACCAGCCACGGGTCAGGGCGATGGGCATGCACTACGCCGACGAAATGGGATTCTACTTCAACACGGAAAATACCAAATCTCTGGCGAAGCAGCTGGAGAATAACCAGAAGGTGGAAGTATGTTTTTTCGCCCAAGGGAAGATGCTGAGGGTATCCGGTAAGATAGAATTCATCGATGACATTGCCATCAGAGAGAGATTTTTCAAGGAGAGGCCTTTCCTCAAGGATGCCGGTGTTAAGAACCCGGAAGACCCGTTCCTGATGGTATTCGCCCTGCGCCAGGGTGAGGCATTTATCTGGACATTTGCCGATAATCTGAAAGAAGCGGATATACCCAGAATTAAGTTCGGGTAGGGACGACATCGGGTGTGATTGGAAAGCTCTGGACAATACGCTCGATATCGTATATAATTCTTAGGTGGCAACAGTCGCAAATGACTTGACGGCGTAGAGCAGGAGTCAATATACCCCTGCTCTATTATTTTATATAAATATTCAAAACGAGCCGGGCGGGTGATGTTTCCGGTTATACGGAAGACCCGCCGGGAGACATAAAAATACAGCATATGAGCAAATTCTGCTCTACTAGAAAAGGGGGAATATGCTACCAGGAATATTTTGGATAGTGCCCGCGGCGGGGGTGATTACTATTATCTTTGCCGTGGTACTTGCCAGGAACGTACTCAAACGTCCCATGGGGACGCCAAAAATGAAAGAAATCGGCGATATCATTTTCCAGGGTGCCTGGGCGTTCCTCAAGCGCCAGTACACCACCATAACCATATATTCGGTAATAATCGCCATCGTCATCGGCGTTCTGGTGGGCGTACTGGGAGGCACGGAGGTAGAGGGTCTAAGCGCTCTGGATATCGGCTGGCGTACTGCAGTTGCCTTCCTCGTGGGAGCTTTCTGCTCCGGTCTGGCCGGATTCATCGGGATGTACATCGCGGTGAAGTCCAACGTACGCTGCGCCGCCGCCGCCCAGCAGAGCCTTACGCAGGCGGTTGATGTTGCACTCCGCGGCGGCGCCGTTTCCGGTTTTCTAATTACCGCTCTCAGTCTTATCGGCGTTACCGTTATCTTCTTTGCCTACGGGGGCAACAGCACCCCGGAAATCTCGCCTCACTTAATCGTCGGATTCGGCTTCGGCGCCAGTTTCGTGGCGCTTTTTGCCCAGCTCGGTGGCGGTATCTATACCAAAGCCGCTGACGTCGGCGCCGACCTCGTAGGAAAAGTCGAGTCAGGTATCCCGGAAGACGACCCGCGTAATCCCGCCGTGATTGCAGACCTCGTCGGCGATAATGTAGGCGATTGCGCCGGGCGTGGCGCCGACCTTTTCGAGTCTACCGCTGCCGAGAACATAGGCGCGATGATACTCGGTATCGCTGCCTATCTCGCCACGGATAACGTGGCGTGGATACTGTTCCCGCTCTGTGTACGCGGTTTCGGTATGATTGCCAGCATGATTGGCCTGGTCTGCGTCAGGGCAAAAGAGAATGAGAACGCCATGAATGCCCTCAACCGGGGTTACTTCGTGGCTATCGGCCTCTCCGTCGTCGGACTGGCGATTACCGTGTATTTGATGCTGGATAACTGGTGGCTCTTCGGAGCCGGCATGATTGGTATCATCGCCAGCGTTGTTATTGTTTTCATCACGCAGTACTACACCGAGGCGCGTTATAAACCGGTACGGGAAATTGCCGAAGCATCCAAGACCGGCCCGGCGACCAATATCATCATGGGGATGTCGGTGGGTTTCGCGACTACTTTCGCCACCGCGCTCGTTATCGGCCTTGCTCTCCTGATATCTTTCTGGATGGGCGAGATGAGCGGTGTTCACGGTGCCGGCGCCTTCGGTACGGCCGTAGCCACGATGGGAATGCTGATGACCTGCCCTTATGTCCTGTCCATGGATACCTTCGGGCCCATCACTGATAACGCCAATGGCATCAACGAAATGGCGGGAGCCGGACCTGAAATCCGCCGGATAACCGACCGTCTGGATGCCGTCGGCAATACCACCAAAGCCCTCACCAAGGGTTATGCCATGGTCTCGGCCGGGCTCGCCGCCTTCCTGCTCTTTCAGGCTTATCTGGACAGGGTTTCGTTTATCAAGTTCGGTGAAACCGGGCTCTATAATATCGTTAATATCGCCCGGATTGAGGTATTCGTCGGGGCGCTGCTGGCTGCCATGATTGTTTACCTCTTCAGCGCCTGGGCTATCAAGGCCGTCGGCAAGACCGCCTCCAAGATTATCGAGGAGGTACGCCGCCAGTTCCGCGCCGACCCCGGCATTCTGGAGGGAACATCCAAGCCCGATTATGCCCGCGCGGTGGACATCACCACCCGCGCCGGCCTCCGTGAAATGATTGCCCCCGGACTTCTCCCCGTGCTCGGTCCGATTGTCATCGGCGTATTTTTCAGGTATATACCGGAAATATCCGATAAAATACCGCAGTATGACGCCGCAATGGCTGTCGCCGCGGTACTGATGGTCGGGACCATTTCGGGTATCCTGCTGGCTTCCTTCATGAACAACGGCGGCGGTGCCTGGGATAACGCCAAGAAGATGATTGAAGACGGACAGTTGAAAGACGAAGAAGGCGAAGTTCTGGTCAAGGGCACTCCCGCCCACGCGGCGGCGGTCGTCGGCGATACCGTCGGCGACCCGCTCAAGGATACCGCGGGGCCGTCTCTGCACGTTCTGGTGAAATTGCTTGCCACCATCACGCTGGTCATGTGCCCGCTGTTCATCTAGAACGTACAGCGTTAAGTAAAAAAGAAAAGGGGTATGGCTTTTACGGTCATGCCCCTTTCTTTCTCTACCGTCATTCTCGGGCTTGACCCGGGAATCCAGAACCACCTTATCCCCTCCCGCTGGATTCCGGCTTTCGCCGGAATGACAATACACTGAATTATTTCAGGAACGGATTGGCCCGTTTCTCCGTGGTTATCATCGAGTCCGGGCCGTGACCGGGGTGAACAATAGTTTCCGGGGGCAGCGTGAGCAGCTTAGTTTTTATACCGCTGATAAGAGCTTCACCGTCGCTGTCAATCAGGTCGTACCGCCCGATTCCATAGTTGAAAAGGGTGTCCCCGGTAAATACATGCCTCTCTCCGTAGATGCTGATACCGCAGGGGGTATGTCCCGGCGTATGCAGGACGCTGAAATGAAGGTCGCCGATGTCTATACTGTTGCCTTCCTTGAGGATACGCTCGGCTTTGGGTACGCCGGTGAAGGAATCTTCGTAAACGTAGCTCGGCGACTGCGGCAGGTATCGGGCGCACTCGGCATGGCAGGCCATCTGAGCGCCGGTGACCTCCTTGACCTGTGCCGCCGCGCCCACATGGTCAGGATGGCGGTGGGTCAGGACGATAAGCTTAATCGTCAGTCCCAGCTTGTCCACCGCCCGCAGGATATCTTCGGCCTGTGCCCCGGGGTCGATTATCATGCCCTCTTTAGTCGCTTCCGAGCCCACGATATAGCAGTTGCTGGCGTACGGTCCCACGACGAGCTTCCTGATTATCAATACATCCTCCAGAATGTTTCCTTCACTAATAATTAATTATAACGGAAATTAAGACGTTTTTGCATCAAAGCCGGGACTCGTCCCACTTGCGCCTTTTCCGCGCTATACGTTAAACTAATGATGATAGCCCCATCATATATCAACCGGACAGGGAGCTGAGTTTGGCGGATATACGCCCGTTTTGCGGTGTACATTACAATCCGGCGCTGGTGAAAGACCTCTCGAAGGTCCTCTGTCCCCCCTATGACGTAATTACTCCCCAGATGCAGCAGGAACTCTACAATCGCAGCGAGCGTAACTTCGTGCGCATCGAGTTCGGGCGGGAAATGCCTTCCGATAAAGACACGGACAACCGGTATACCCGCGCCGCCGCAACGTTGGGAAAATGGCTGGAACAGGGCGTCCTGGCGACCGATAAAAAGCCGGCTGTATATATAACCGACCACCGTTTCACATACCAGGGAAAGGATTACCGTCGCCGCAGTATGACCTGCCTGGTCAAGCTGGAAGAGTGGGACCGCATGGTTGTCCGCCCGCACGAAGGCACGCAGTCGAAGCCCAAGGGCGACCGTGCCAGCCTGCTGTGGGCGTTGAACGCCGACGCCAGCCCTATCCTGGGACTGTATGACGGCAGCGGCACGCCGATGGTGGCATTGCTGGACGAGCAGACCACCGGAAAGCCGCTCTTGAGCGCCGATGACATAGGCGGTGAGAGCTTTCGATTATGGATGATTACGGACAAAGAAGTGAACAGGCAAATAGCCGACTGTCTAGCGGAACGTCCGCTATACATCGCCGATGGGCACCACCGTTACGAAAGCGCTCTAACCTACCGGCGTGAAAGACGCACCACTACCTTGCCTGTTGAGGAGGAAGAACCGTTCGACTTTGTTATGATGACGCTGGTGGATTTTGCCGACCCCGGACTCGTTATCCTGCCGTCTCACCGGCTGGTCAGGGGACTATCGAAGTCGGCTCTCGATATCCTGAAGGCGGGTTTAGATACCTGCTTCGATATTAAGAGGTTTTCTCCGGACAGGAACGATATGTTCACGCAGGTCAACTCGCTGCTGACCGCGGAGAAAGGCGAGATAAAGCTGGTGCTCTACGGGTTGAGTCGTGAGGAACTTCTGCTCCTCCGACTGAAGAATTTAGATATAATCGGCACGATGATTCCCTACTTCCATTCGGAACTATATCAGAAGCTGGACGTGAGTATCGTTGACCATGTTATCCTGGAGGAGCTGCTCGGGCTGCCCCCCGATAATATCAAGACGTTCATCGAATACACCAATGACGCCGTCGCGGCTATACGCAGCGTCGTGGAAAAGGAATACCAGCTGGCGGTAATCGTGAGTCCGGTCAAGCCGGAGGTTATCAAGGCTATCGCCGACAGCGGCGACCGCATGCCCAGGAAATCCACCTACTTTTACCCCAAGACCCCCGCCGGTCTGGTACTGTACCGATTCGGCAAATAAGGGCTTTCCCGGATTTTCCCTATATATAAGTTCGGCATACGTGGCGCACGGGCAGGCTGGTATAGTATAATGTAGAGTAATCAGGCTGATTTCAGTTAGAGGAGAAGGAGACGTGCTGGTAGAGGAAGAGTTAGCCAGTTTTTCACCTGAAAAAGATACCATCGTGACCGTTGGTGTCTTCGATGGTGTACATCTGGGGCATAAAGAACTTATCTCCGAGGTGCTGCAGCAAGCCGGAGAAAAGGGCATGCTTGCCGCGGTGGTGACATTTTGCCAGCATCCGGAAGACCTGCTGTCCTCGAAGAAGCAACTGCCCTACCTGACCGATATTCAGACAAGGGTGAGGCTCCTCCAAAACGAGGGCGTCGATATCATCGTGCCTTTAACTTTCGATAAAGAACTGGCAGGGCTGGACGCCGAGGTATTCGTGGGGCTGCTTCAAAAATACCTCAGGATGCGCGGGCTGGTAATCGGCTCGGATTTTGCCCTGGGCAAGGGCAGGAAGGGCGATACGGATGCCCTCCGCCGGCTCGGCGAGGCAAAAGGGTTCGGAGTCACCGTGGTGCCGCCGCTGGAAATCGACGGGGAAGTCGTCAGCAGCACCACTATCAGGAAAGCCATGGCAGAGGGCGATATGAGGAAAGTGCACAGGCTTACGGGGAAATATTTCAGCCTGCACGGCAAGGTGGTAACCGGAGCGGGACGCGGCGAAGGACTCGGGTTCCCCACCGCCAATCTGGATGTTAATTCCGGGCAGGCGCTGCCCCCGGACGGCGTATATGCCGGCATCGCCCATATCAATGGCAGGACATACCAGACGATGACCAATGTCGGCAAGGACCCGACGTTCGGGCGCAACGAGCGCACTATAGAGTCGTATTTACTCGATTACAGCGGCGATCTTTACGGACACGAGCTTAGAGTGGACTTCGTCGCCAAGCTGCGCGACGAGAAGAAGTTCGCCGGTCCGGAGGACCTGCAAAGGCAGGTCACCGAGGATATCAGACAGGGTAAAAGCATACTTGAATCAATGAGGGTGAATTAATCATGAGTGCGGCGGGTAAATCGCTTAACGGTAAAGATTTGAATCACCTGCTACAACGGGCCGTAGCCGAGATTATCATCGAAGAAGAGATGGTCAAGCTGCTGAAGTCCGGCAGGAAGCTGCGCCTCAAGGAAGGACTCGACCCCAGCGCGCCCGATATTCACCTGGGACACGTCGTCGGCTTGAGAAAGCTGCGCCAGTTCCAGGAACTCGGACACCAGGTCGTGCTTATCGTCGGCGACTGGACGGCGCAGATAGGTGACCCCAGCGGGGCGTCGGTAACACGCCCCATGCTCTCTGCGGAGGAAGTGAAAGCCAACGCCGAGACCTATATGAAGCAGTTTTTCAAGATTGTAGATAAAGATAAGACCGAGGTAAGGTGGCAGAGTGAGTGGTTCGGCGAGTTCGACCTTGCCGATGTTATCCGCCTGACCAGCAAGTTTACCGTCGCCCAGTTCCTGGCGAGGGATGATTTCAGTAAAAGGTATAACGAGGGACGTCCCATCGCCATAACGGAGCTGCTCTATCCCCTCATGCAGGCTTACGACTCCGTGGCGATACAGTCGGACGTCGAGTTCGGCGGCACCGACCAGAAGTTCAACTTTTTGGTCGGGAGGGAGCTTCAAGCAATGATGGGACAGCCCTCACAGCAGTGCTTCATGACACCCCTGCTGGTGGGGACGGACGGCGTCCAGAAGATGAGCAAAAGCCTGGGCAACTATATATGCGTCGACGAACCGCCGGAGGATATCTACGGCAAGACGATGTCCATCCGGGACGACTTTATACTTACCTATTTCGAACTGCTCACCGATGTCCCCGATGCAGAGCTTGCAGAAATGAAAAAGGAACTGGCTGGCGACGCCAATCCTATGGACCTGAAAAAACGGCTTGCCAGGGATATCGTGACCCAGCTTTACAATAGTAAAGCAGCCGACGAGGCGGAAAAGCACTTTGCCAGGGTCGTCCAGAAAAAGGAAGTGCCGGACGAAATGCCCGTTATCAAAGTAGCTGAAACCAATCCGGATATCCGGCGTTTGCTGGTTGATAACAAGCTGGCGGTCAGCATGAGTGAAGCCGTACGCCTGATTAAGCAGGGAGCGGTGAAGATAAACGGCGAAAAGCTGAACGGTTTTAATGCCCTGATTGAGAACGAGAGTATCATACAGGTAGGCAAACGCCTGTTTGTTAAAGCGATTATCAAAGAAACATAATAGACACAAGGAGACACAAATGGCACAACTGCGAGTCCCCGGACCGACCCCCTGCCCGCCCGACGTACTGGAGGCGATGGGCTGGCCCATGATTAACCATCGCGGGCCCGAGTACAAGAAAATGCATACGGAGGTTACCGAGGAACTAAAACAGGTTTTCCAGACGAAGAATGACCTCTATATTCTTACCGGTTCCGGTACCGGCGGGCTGGAAGCCGCTGCAGTGAATACGCTCTCGCCGAGAGACAAGATACTCTCGGTGTCCATCGGCGTGTTTGGAGACCGCTGGGCGAACATCGCCAAGACTTTCGGCGCTGAAGTCGTTTCGCTCAATTTCGAGTGGGGTAAAGCTGCCGACCCCGATGCCGTTGCCAGGACCATCAAGGAAAATCCCGGTATCAAGGCGGTCTTCGTTACCCATAACGAGACCTCCACCGGCGTTACCAATCCCCTCGAGGCTATCAGCAAAGTAGTCAAAGACGCCGGCAAGCTGCTCCTCGTCGATGCTATCAGCAGCCTGTCGTCGATAGACCTGCCGGTGGACAAGTGGGGCTGTGACGTGGTCGTCACCGGTTCGCAGAAAGGCTGGATGGTGCCCCCGGGTCTGGCTATGGTAAGCGTCAGTACCGAGGCGTGGCAGGCATACGAAAAGGCTAAGATGCCGCGATTCTACTGGGACTTCGGCAAGGCTAAGAGTTATTATAACGATAAATCTGAGAACCCGTGGACACCGGCGGTATCGGTGGTCTTTGGCCTCTCGGTGGCCCTGAAAAAGATACTGAAAGACGGAATACAGAACGTCTTCGCCAGGCAGAAGCATATCGGCCAGATGACGCGGGATGGCGTCAAGGCGCTGGGACTCTCCATCTTCGCCGACGAAAAATATGCTTCGAATACGGTTACTGCCGTAGCTGTCCCGGAGGGAATGGACGTTAATCAACTGCGCCGGCTTATGCAGTCCGAGTACGATATCGTCCTGGCTGGCGGGCAACAGCATCTTGGTGGTAAAATATTCCGCATCGGACACCTGGGATTGGTAAGCGAGTCTGATATAAAGGAACTGCTGGCGGCGCTTAAGGAAGTCCTGCCGAAAGCCGGCTTTAAAGGAAAGTAATAAGGGATATATATGGCGGACAAACGTAAAAAGGTACTGATTACCGACCAGATTTCGGAAGAGGGTATAAAAAACCTGCGTAAAGAGGCGCAGGTGGATATCAAGGTGGGGCTCAAGCCGAAGGAAATCGTTGATATCATCGGCGACTACGAGGCACTGATGGTGCGCAGCCAGACGATGGTCACCGCCGATATTATTGAGGCGGGTAAGAAATTGCAGGTTGTCGCCCGTGCCGGAGTCGGCATCGATAACGTGGATATCGAGGCGGCGACGCGTTACGGCGTGGTGGTGGTGAACGCCCCTACCGGCAACACGGTGTCCGCCGCCGAGCACGCCATCGCCCTGTTGCTGGCGTCGGCGCGAAATATCCCCCAGGCCAATGCGGTACTGAATACCGGCGTATGGCGCCGCAGCGATTTCATGGGAACGGAGTTGAGGGGCAAGACACTGGGGATAATCGGGCTGGGCAATGTCGGCACGGAAGTTGCCAAGCGGGCGCAGGGGTTCGAGATGAGGCTCATCGGCAGCGACCCTCTGGTGTCCGAGGAATACGCCCAGAAAATCCAGGTGGAGCTCGTCGACCTTGATCGACTATTTAAAGAATCGGACTTCGTTACCCTGCACCTGCCGTTGACTCCCCAGACCAGGGGTATAATAGGTGCTAAAGAGCTTGCCATGTTCAAACCTACGGCACGGATTATCAACTGCGCGCGGGGTGGCCTCATCGACGAAGCGGCGCTGGTCGGGGCGATAAAAAATAAGAAATTAGCCGGAGCGGCTATCGACGTCTTCGAGAAGGAGCCCATAACCGAAAGCATACTCTTCGGCGTGGATAATATCATCGTCACGCCTCACCTGGGCGCATCTACCACCGAGGCGCAGGTACTCGCCGCCCGTGACGTCGCCGAGCAGATAATCGATGTTTTCCGGGGACTGCCGGCGCGCTCGGCTATCAACGTTCCTTACATACCATCGGAAACGATGACAGTGCTGGCGCCTTATATGAAGCTGGCATCGACCCTGTGCAAGCTCGTTTACAGCCTTGCCGAAGGGCAGGCTAAGAATATACGCATCAGATACGAAGGCGATATCGCCAATTACGATACTAATGCCCTCAAGGCGGCGGTCGTCGGCGGTCTGCTCGAAGGTATCGCCGAAGAACGTGTCAATATCGTTAACTGCAATCTCATCGCCGCCAAGCGCGGTCTGACCGTCATCGAAGAAAAGGAGGCTGCCTGCGAGAATTATGCCAGCCTGCTCACCGTGGAGATTAATACCAGTATGGGTATATGCGCTGTTGCCGGAACGGTAATGCACGACGAATCGCATATCGTGCGCGTTAACGAGTACTGGCTGGATATCGTGCCCGTACCCGGTTCGTACTTCCTCTTCAGCGACCACCTCGACCGCCCCGGATTCATCGGGGCGATTGGTAAGATTACCGGCGACGCCGATATCAATATCAGTTCCATGCACCTGGGCCGACTCAAGCCGAGGGGGCAGGCTTTGCTCGTCCTGACCATGGACGAACCCCTGCCGGAGAAGCAGCAGCAGCAAATCCTGGCGATACCGGACGTGTATACCGTAAAGCTGGTGGCGCTTTAGTTCTGTGGCATTGATATTACATTTATTATCACACATTATGTAATGTATCCGATTGACTTGACCTACCGGCGGTGTTATCATACCTCAGAGAGCAAGGCATTCTTACGAATAAGGTAGAGCGATGACGCCTCTTAGCGAGCTTTACGAACAGATATCACTCTGTCAGAAATGCGACATAGCTAAATCGCGCACGAAGGTGGTACCCGGCGAAGGGGCTGAGGACGCGGATATCATGTTCATCGGTGAGGCGCCCGGATGGCACGAAGACCAGCAGGGACGCCCTTTTGTGGGACCTGCCGGACAGTTTCTGGATAAATTGCTGGCTTCCATTAATCTCAATAGGCAGCAGGTATATATCGCCAATGTAATCAAGTGCCGTCCCACCAATAACCGCGACCCATTGCCCACGGAGATGCAGAACTGCCGTCCCTGGTTGAACCGTCAAATTGAAATCATCAAGCCCAAAATGATTGTCACGCTGGGACGCTACTCCATGGCGATGTACTTCCCGGGCAAGAGTATCAGCAAGATTCACGGCACGGCTCAGAAGCATGATGATGTTATTTACTACGCCATGTACCATCCGGCGGCGGCGTTGCACCAGCAAAGCCTCAAGCAGGCAATCGAAGCCGATATGTTGAAAATACCGAAAATCCTGGCAGAAGCTACCAGTGTTCAGGAAACCCGACCGGAACCGCAGCAGTTGAGTATGTTCGAGGAATGATTATATGTCGAAGCCTAAATTAAAGCTGATACCACTCGGCGGACTGGGTGAAATCGGCAAGAATATGATGGTGCTGGAGTACGAAGACGACATCATCATTATCGATGCCGGACTTATGTTCCCCGAGGAAGAAATGCTGGGTATCGACCTGGTTATTCCCGACCTCAGCTACGTGGTGGAAAGAAAAGACAAGGTAAGGGGCATCGTCATCACCCACGGGCATGAAGACCACATCGGCGCCCTGCCCTATCTGCTCCCCCAACTGGATAACGTCCCCCTGTATTCCACCAAACTCACCAACGGACTTATTCGCGTCAAGCTGAAGGAAAGAAGGACGCGCCAGGGAGTCAATCTTAAAATCCTGGAGACCGGCAAGGAAATCAGCCTCGGTAAATTTAAAATTGAGTTGTTCCCCGTATGCCACAGCATCCCCGATGCCGCCGGAATCATCGTGCGCACGCCGGTGGGAGTTATCATTCACAGCGGCGATTTTAAAATAGACTATACTCCGGTAAGCGGCAAAGGCACCGACCTTTCGCGGCTGGCGACACTGGGCGCCCAGGGGGTACTGCTGCTGCTTTCCGATTCCACCTACGCCGAGCTTCCCGGCTACACGCCTTCCGAACGGATTGTCGGAGAGTCGTTGGAACATGTTATCGCCAATGCCCCGGGGAGGGTAATTGTCACCACTTTCTCCTCGCTGATATCGCGCGTGCAGCAGGTCATCGATGCCGCTGCCAAGCACGACCGGCGTGTCTTCGTAGTGGGACGCAGCATGTCGGATACGGTGCGCATCGCCCTGGAACTGGGCTATCTTAACGCCCCGGAAGGCTTGCTGGGCAGAATCGACGAGGTTAAGGGGTTGCCCCCGGAAAAGATAGTCCTGGTGACCACCGGCAGCCAGGGGGAGCCGACCTCCGCTCTGGTGCGCATGGCTAACCGGGACCATCGCCATGTGCATATACAGCATGGCGATACCATCGTGCTTTCGGCGACGCCCGTCCCCGGCAATGAATCGCTGGTAAACCGTACTGTGGATAGTATTTTCAAGCAGGGCGCCCGCGTCCTGTACGATAAGCTGGGACAGGTGCACGTTCACGGTCACGCCAGCCAGGAAGAACTGAAACTCATCCTGAGCCTGGTCAAGCCCAAGTTCTTCATGCCCATCCACGGCGAGTACCGCCATCTCAGCCTGCACGCGCAACTGGCGGAGTCGGTGGGAATCTCGCCGGATAATATCTTCGTCCTGGAAGACGGCGATGTCCTGGAACTCACCGCCAGCAATGCTAAGGTTAACGGGAAGGTGGGCTCCGGGCATGTTTATGTCGATGGTTTGAGCGTCGGCGATATCGGCGGGGTCGTCCTGCGCACCCGCCGTATGCTTTCCCGGGATGGTATCGTCGTGGTAATTATTGCCGTCAACCGGCAGTCCGGTAAGCTCGTGGGCAGACCGGACATCGTTACCCGTGGATTCGTCGATACTCGTGAGTTCAAGGATATGATGGACGAGAGCCGCGAACTGCTGGCAAAGACGCTGGACCACAGCGGCGGGCGGGTCGCCGAGTGGAGTTTTATAAACACCAAGGTCAAGGACACCCTGGATAAATTTTATTACCAGCGTACCAAGCGCCGCCCCATGATACTTCCCTTCATGGTGAAAGTATAAAACCGGGTTTACCGTGTTTGCAGGAGTCAAATGGCTAAAAAGAGAGTACCCGTAAATAAAAAACCAGCGGCGAAGAAGAAGCCCGGTAAGCAGTCTTCACAGTCGACTCTGGGGCAGTTCCTGCGCTTCCTGGCGAGGTCCCCGATGCGGCAGCTCATCATGACAGTGGTCATCGTGGTGCTGCTGTTCGTTTTCCGGCAAAGCCTGGTGGACTTCTTCGAGACCCTCCGCGAACTTTTCGGCTGGGGTCTGTTATTCATCTTTGCTGCTATTGTCACCGTCATCACGATGATATGGCGGCGGAGTGCGGGTACACTTTTCCGCCACTGGAACCGCTGGCTGGGCGGCATTGCCTTTGTCCTGGCGGTCTGGGGAATCATGTCAGCTATTGACAGTCCCAGTGTGAACATGCCCAGAGGTCTGGGAGGCAGCTTCGGACGTGAAATTATAGATTACACAAATAATGTCTTTTACTGGTATCTGCGTATATTTATCCTGATAATCATCGGTATTATTCTGGTAGCCCCCAGACAGAGCTGGGCAGCCGTAACGAGGTTCTTCGCTTGGGTGGGCAGGCAATTCGAAAGGCAGACGGCGCCGCCGCGCCGCGCCAGGCCCGGGGAAACACAGCCGGCGCACCGTGTCCTCCGTCCGAAGACCCCTATCGAGAGCAAGCCGCCCCTGCCGAAGGTAATGGAGGAACCGGTGATACCGCCGGAGGTGGTGTCCTCCCGCAAGCGGCTGGAGGAACTGGCGAATAAGGCAGCGGCGTTGAAACCCGGCGCCGATAAGATTACGGAACCCAAGACTACTGAAGCCAAACCTTCTGCCGAAGCAGAACCGTCGCCCAGGCAGGAACTCCGGCAGGTAGCCGAAGATGTCTGGAAAAAGTACGGGCAATCTGGTGGACTGGAAGTCGTCGATGGCTGGAGCCTGCCGCCGGTGGACATACTCGATACGGCTCCCGAGGTGCAGTTCAGCCAGGACCAGAACGTACAACGGGCTAAACTCATCGAGGAAACGCTGGCGAGTTATAGCGTCGAAGCCAAGGTGGTGCAGATAAACGCCGGTCCCACGGTTACCCAGTTCGGCGTGGAGCCCGGCTGGGACAGGAAATACAGGGAAGTCAAGGAAAGAGATAAAGACGGCAATATACAGATACGTCTGGAAGAAATATCCAAGAAAAGGGTAAAGGTGGAGAGGATAAGCTCGCTTGCCAACGACATGGCGCTGGCTCTGGCGGCGCCCACCATAAGAATCGAGGCCCCCGTACCGGGAAAGTCATTCATCGGTATTGAGGTACCCAATATGATTTCGGACATGGTAAGCCTGCGCGGCGTGGTGGAGACCAGTGTCTTCCAGAAACTTCATACCAAGTCCAAGATGACGCTGGCTCTCGGTAAGGGGGCTGGAGGGGAGGCAATCGCCGGCGACCTCACCAAGATGCCCCATTTACTCATTGCTGGCGCCACGGGCAGCGGCAAGACGGTGTGTCTGAATACCATTATCTGCTGCCTGCTGATGCATAATACGCCGAACGACGTGCGTTTCATTCTCGTCGACCCCAAGAGGGTCGAGTTGACACAATATAACAGCATACCGCATCTGGCGACGCCGGTCATCGTGGACACTAACAAAGCCATCGGAGCCCTGCGATGGCTCCTGCAGGAAATGGACCAGCGTTACCAGAAGCTGGCGGCATCGGGCTCCAGGCATATCGAGGGCTATAATAAAGATAAAACGGGCATTGATAAACTGCCCTACTTAGTTTTGCTTATCGACGAATTGGCTGACCTGATGATGGCGGGATTCGACGAGGTGGAAAGCAGTCTTTGCCGCTTGGCCCAGCTGGCGCGCGCGACCGGCATTCATCTGGTCGTGGCGACACAGCGTCCCTCGGTAGACGTAGTCACCGGTCTCATCAAGGCCAACTTCCCCACCCGCATCAGCTTCGCCGTTACCTCGCAGGTGGACTCGCGTACTATCCTCGACAGCGCCGGTGCCGAGAAACTCCTCGGAGCGGGTGATATGCTTTACATGCCTACCGAAGCCGCCAAGCCCCGGCGTCTACAGGGCTGTTTCCTGTCCGATGCCGAGATAGACCGCCTCGTGTACTTCTGGGCGAGCCAGCAGAAGGAAGAACCGGACAGGCTGAAGATGGAAACGCTTATGGCCACTGCCCCGATGGGCACCATCGGTGGCCACCCCCGCGACCCGCTGCTGGAACAGGCGAAAGAACTGGCCAGGCAGCATGACAATATCTCGACATCATTCCTGCAACGCAGGTTGCATATCGGCTACCCGCGCGCAGCGCGCCTCATGGAGCAATTGCAGGCCGTCCTGCAACAGGAACAGGAAAAAGAACAGGAGCAGGAACCCGTTGAAGAGAATGATATCGCCGAAGAAGACGATGACATACTGGAATAATCCTCGATAACAGGGAGGTGTTACGTGTATAACAGGATAATGGTACCGCTGGATGGGTCTGAACTGGCAGAAGTAACTCTCTGGTACGCCGCGAGGCTGACCGGAAGACTTAAAGCTGCTCTTACTCTGGTCTATGTATCACCTCAAGACGAATTGGCGTCTCCTCACATGCACGAATGTTATCTTAAAGACGTCGTCGCCAGGGTGAAAAAAGATGCCGATAAAGCCGCTAAAGAGACCGGGGGAAAAAATATCACAGTCGATTTTAAAATGTTAAGGGGCGACCCCGCCGAGGAAATTGTTGATTACGCCGATAAGGCAAAAATCGACCTCATCATATTATCGACGCAGGGAAAGTCCGGAATCAAACGCTGGCCTCTGGGGAATGTTGCTAACAAGGTTGTCGGCGCTACTAGAAAGCAGGTACTCCTCATCCGGGCTAAAGGAGCCAAGACAGATGTTTATAAGGGTTCTCTGAAAAAGGTGCTCGTGCCGGTAGACGGCTCCAAACAGAGCGAGTCGATACTCAGGTATATTACCCACCTTGCCAAGGCACTCGACCTGGATATTACCCTGCAACACGTTTGGGTTCAGGGGGTACCCACCTATTTTACACGGGAAGGGATAAAAAGAGGAGAAAAAGAGAAAAAGCAGGCGAAAAATTATATTCTCAGGCTGGAATCAAGGATGAAGAGCAAGGGTGTCCGCACCGAAGTTGTCTTTGGTGATACTATGCAGGGCAGCGAAGCCGAGGAAATCATCAAGCTGGCGGAGGAAGGGAAATACAGCATGGTAGCCATGGCTACCCACGGCTGGTCCGCGGTGGAACGCTGGATATTCGGCAGCACTACCAACAAGGTCCTGAACGAAGGCAGTACTCCCCTGTTACTTGCCAGGCCTATTAAATCAAGGAAAAAGGCAAGTTCATAAAACCCCGAATCCCTGGAACACCGCCAGCAGTATTGCCGCTGACAGCAGCGCTCCGGTGATTACCTGCGCCGGGGAGTGCTGGTGCAGCCTGATTCTCGCCCAGGCTACCGGGGGAAGCAGCAATATCGTAAGGGCTCCCGGAGCGCCGTAGACAATGGTAATTATCGTCACCGAACCCGATACAAAGGCCGTGTGAAGGCTTATCTTCCAGTAGCGGTTTATCACCATGAAGGTGACAATTGATATCAGCCCGGCGGTGAAGGTAACCGATAACAGTTCAGGGGCCCCGAAACACCACATCACGCCGCAGCCTAAGACTCCCAGTAAGCTTGCCAGGATGTAAATGCCGTTTCTCTGCTGCCGGGGATTGGCGAAGATGCTCTCCAGTCTCTTCCGGCGTACCATGTAGACCACTACCAGAAAGACCGGCAGCACGCTGAGTACCAGTGAAATCAGTATCCATTTTAAGGCTTCATTCGTAGTGTCGGTAGACTCTACCGCCAGCAGTATAAACACAATGAAGCTCAACAGAAAAGGGTTCAGGATATCGGTGGTAAGCTTCGCCAGTCTTTCTCTCATTATCTTACGGGTGTAATACTTTTAATAACATATACTAACCTATTATTTCGCAGATAGGCAATAAAGCTGAAGTATGAGAGAGAGAAGAATATAGAGTCTTCGCCTCCCGGCCCCACAGTCGTAATCTTTACGGTGATGTCCTACGGCTTTCTTCCTAGTAATGCATCTCGACAAGGTGGAAAGCCTCGGCAAGCTCGAAGTTCTCTCCCTCGGCGTTTATCTTCGCCCACTCACGCATGCGTTCCCGCATCTCCGGCGGGATATCTCCCACCTGGCTCTTGTGACAGCCCAGGGCGGCCAGCTTGAGTTCGAAGGTATCTGTGACGTCGAGTCGATAGTTGATGTCGTCCGAACCCCAGAACCATATTTCCCTGACCTTGTGGGGTTCCAGTCCCTCGTCGAGCAGTTCCGGATAGGAAAGATGGTCTCGGGCATACGGAAAAACGGCATCGAGCGTTACCAGTCCGGTGATACGGTGGTCGCGGTGCCACATGTACTTGCGGTACGGGTCGGCCGTTACCACCGCAAACGGCTGGTAAAGACGTATCAACCTCACCAGTGCCTTGCGGAACTTGTCCGAGTCTTCCAGGCTCTGGTCCGGGAAACGCAGGAAGACGACGTCCTTGACTCCCAGCAGCTTGGCTGCCGCCGTCTGTTCTTTCTCACGGATTGTTGCCAGTTCCGCCGGTTTCATGTTCCGGTCGCTAGTGCCTTTATCACCGTTGGTGCACACCACGTAGACGATCTTCTTGCCTTCACTTGTCAGCCGTGCAACCGTGCCCGCGACCCCGAACTCGGCGTCGTCCGGGTGCGGCGTCACTACCATTAAATACGTCGGATAATCCATTACGAACGGTAATTCCTCAGTTAATGCTGGACACTGTAATTGTATAACATTCACCAAGTTGGTACAATTATTACAGGGGTCACTGAATCCGTCATGGCTGTTTCTCCTTACAACATCAGGAGCTACCGTACTGCCGATTTTAACGAATTTGTACTGCTTTTTCAGGAAGCCGAACAGCGGGAACCTATCGGCAGACCTAACACGCCGCAGGCAATCCTGGCCAAGTTCTCCCATCCCACTTTTACCGTCGATGACGATTTGCTGATCGTGGAAAGCGATGGTAAAATCATCGGCTTTATGGACATGCTACCGGAATTGGGCATCAAGAGAGTGATAGTCGATTGCTGGCTAAAGCCCGAACACCGGCGCAACGGACTGGGCAGGAAACTCCTCAAACTGGCGACGAAACGTGCGAGAGATCTCGGCGCTGGCTTTCTTCACGTGATTATCGGCGAAGAAAATAAGGCTGCCGTGACCATACTTGCCAGCCTGGGATTTGAGAAAGTGCGCGAATATTACGAAATGACGCTGGACTTGAAGGAGGTAGACGGGAAGGAACTCATGCGTGCTTCCCGCGGGTGCCGTCCGCTGGGCGAAGGTGAAGAGGAAATGCTCGTGGATATACAGAGACGCAGTTTCGTCGACCACTGGGGCTACAATCCAGATACCCCGGAAACGATGGAATATAATATGAGCTTGAGCCACCGCTCGCCACGGGACATTATCCTGTCCTGCAAGGAGGATGATATTACCGGCTACTGCTGGACGGAAGTTGCCCCCGGCGGACAGGGACGCATCTTTATGATTGGTTCGGACCCTGATTACCGCGGCAGAGGCATCGGCAGGAAGCTGCTGCTGGCGGGACTGGCTAACCTCAAGAATAAGGGCGTCGCAGAAGTGGGTTTGACGGTCGACAGCGAGAATCAAGCGGCATGTTCACTCTATGAGTCCGTGGGGTTCGTGCCGCGGGAAGGCTACCTGTGGTATGAAAAGCCAGTCAATTAAGCAACCGGTGTCAGCCGACTCTGTAGAGCCAGACGCAGTTCTTCGATTACTCTCCCGGCGATGTTCTCCCAGCTATAACCGCTGACGGACTCTCTTACAGCGAGTGCCGATTTCACATTGCGGGGTGTACTATTCAGGACTGAATCGATGCCGTCGGCTAGTTTCCGGGGGTCGTTATCCTCCACCACGTATCCGGTCTCTCCAGGTACGATGATGTTTTTCATATCACCCACGTCCGTTGACACCACCGGCGTGCCGCAGGCCAGCGATTCCAGTGCCACGAGTCCGAAACTCTCATAGTAAGAAGGCACCACACAGACATCGGCGGCGCTGTAGAAGTAAGGTAAACGCTCCTGTTTCACTATGCCCTGGAACGTGACCCTGTCCGTTATACCCAGTTCGCCGGTCAGTTTCTTCAATTTACTTACCTCCCGCCGGCTGTACTCGTCGCCGCCGATGATTATCAGGCGCAGTCTTTCATGCTCATTCAAGTGAGTGACCGCCCTGATAAGCCGGTCGGTACCCTTCAGCGGGTCGATTCTGCCCACGAAGAGGATTATCTTTTCGTCGGTCAGTCCCAGTTCCTGTCTGGCGGCTTTCCTGTCGACGGGCTGAAACAGGTCTATGTTCACGCCGCAGGGCACGATGCCGATTTTTCCCGGCAGGGCGCCGTAGCGCCGGATGAGTTCTTCTTTTTCCCGGTCGGTCGCCACGATAACGCGCTGACAGAGGTCTACCGCCTCCTTTTCCGTGACGATACGCAGTTCGGAGGCATCCTCCCCGATGCCGACGGCGTTTTTCACGGCACCCAGGGTGTGGAACATGACAACATGGGGCACCTGCCACCATTGCTGTAAATATTTCCCCGCCCATCCCGATAGCCAGTAATGGCTGAAGATTATATCGTAGCAGAGGTCGTTCTTCCTACGGAAATTTTCAAGGTTGCAGTTGAATTCGGGCAGGTAGGAATATACCGCCAGTTTATGTATCGTTTCTTCCTGTCCCGCCTTGAGGTGGATAAGACGTGCCCGGTGCCCGAGTTTGACAACCTGTGAATCGGACGGGTCATGCGCCCGCGTGTAAACATCCACGTAGTGTCCCTGCTCGCCCAGTTTGCGGGCGATTTCACGTATGTAGACACTCATACCGCCGGTATCTTTAGCCCCCAGTTCGCCTACGGGGCAGCTGTGCGCGCTCAACATGGCGATTCTCAATCTGTTGTCATCCATTTTCTATCAGTCCTGTCCAAGGGCTATCCGGCAACGGTACAGCGGCACTTCCCTACCGCCCAGGTGGTACTTGTACGTTTCGGCGCCCTTGAGAAAATCGAACTTCTTTTTACCGTGTTCGATGCTGTCCTTGATTGCCAGTACCTTACTGAGAAGTCCGGCGCTTAAAGAGGTATATTCAGGGTCGTATCCGCTGTTGTAGAGGTACATACAATCATTATAATCAAAGCATAATATCTCCGCCAGCGGTCGGGTATCCAGCTCCAGCACGCCCAGTTTCAACAGCCCCGCCTCCGCCATGCCGTCCGCCAGCAAACTGAAGAACGATTTCATCCGTGCCGTCATGAAGTCCGCCTTGTCCTGCCGGCTCTCGACGAACATCCTGAAAAATTTGTCCATGGCAGCCGGGACAGCCGTGCCTCTATCGATGAATCGGAACGCCACGTTTCCCTCGTCCGCCAGCCTTCTCAGCTTGCGCCTTACCTCGTGACGCTGCTTGGAGGTCAGCGAACCCAGGTAAGTATCCCAATCGGCGGGCAGGTCCATCTCCATGGATATGTCCTCTTGCATCTTCTCAACCTTATATCCATGGTCGGCGGCTACGTTTACAAGACCTGCCATCACCGTGGAATCGGGGCGTACATGCTCCAGGTCGAGCTCTTTAATACCGTTCTCTTTCAAATCATCCAGCAGCGCATTGAAAAAATCGTTTTCCAGGCCCGGAGAAACGATAAAGTCCAGGTAGTCGCAGACATCCGTGTTTCCAATCAGGCAAGCCGTCCCGTCCTTCACCATCAGCGGGGCGATTCCGGTGATTATCTCCCCCTGCCGCACCGTGCGTATGTAAAGCTTGCTCCCTGCTCCGAATACCCGCCACCAGGCCTTAAGCCAGACCGGCAAAACAAACACGGATGACCAGTCGAGGGTCTGCGTGGAATCCTGCCGGTACGAGTCCAGTGCGTCCAGGCTGTCTTCGTGAACGGTATAGCTCATATTACTACGTTATAGTCTAACATCTTACCTGTAGAGGGGCAAAAGGACTATTATCACATCGCGCCGTGAAAATTGACAAAAAGACCCACATAAGCTAGTCTCTTTACGAGTAATTTAAAACTCGTTAATAAAATATTAGAAAGGGGTATTAAAATGGCCAAGCAAATTATTCTTTACAATCTGGCAGACCATGTTACCGATGAGCAATATAAGGAATACGTAGTTACTGAAAAGGGACCGCTGCTGGACGGACTACCGGGTGTTAAGAAGTTCGAGATGGTGAAGATAACCGGCTCGATGAAGGGCGAGATCCCCTATAAATATATCGGCATTCTCCACATAGAAGATGCGGAGAAGTTTGCCAAGGAAGCCATGCCTTCAAAAGAGTTTCAGGACTTCGGCGCCAAGTGGAGCACCATGGTCAATCCGGCGTTCCAGACCCTGATGGGCGAAGAAATATATTAAATCATTAATATGAGCCATCCACAAAACGAAATCAACTCATGAGAAGTTGTAGTGTTTTATTCATTACGCAGTTGAGGGAGAGTGAACATGCATTTAGAGCACCTTTTAACCGAAGAAGACCGCCAGATTCGGGAGGCAGTAAAGGATTTCACCAGGAAAGAAATTATCCCCAATACCAAAAAACTGGAAACAGACTACAATTTTGTGGAGGAAGTCCATCAGAAACTCGTCGACATGGGAATTCAAGCGGCGGGTTATCCCGCTGAATACGGCGGGGGAGATGGCTCCAGCACCGCTCTGGGTATAATCTGCGAGGAATTGGCTAAAGGTGACGGAGGGATAAGTCTCTCCGCAGGTATAAACTGGGGCCTTACTCTCAAACCGGCGGTAGTGGCCGGGAATAAGGTCGTCATGGACAGGTTTATCCCGGCTTTCTGCAGCGGTAAACTAACATATTCCTGCCTTTCCATGACTGATGAAGCGGGAGGGGCTGATTCCGAGAACCCGCTGTTGGCGGGTGCTGGGATTAAAACAGTAGCCAAGCTTGAAGGTGATGAGTATGTGATAAACGGGAACAAGTCATGGCCCACCAATGGCGGAATATCGGAATGTTACTTAACCATATGTACCACCGACCCCGAAGCGGGGGATGACGGAGTTGCTTTGATATATGTTCCCAAGGACACCCCCGGGCTTTCATTTGGAAACCCGGAAAAGAAGATGCTCTTTAAAACATCGGTAAATAGCTCGGTACATTATGATAATGTCCGGGTGCACAAGGAATATCGACTTGCCGGTCCCGGTATGGATGCTAATTTCTACCACTTTCTAGAGTCGGGAACCGGGTGGCATTCGGCAACTATGGCTCTGGGGATTGCCGAGAGGGCTTTTGATATAGCGCTCGATTATACCGGCACCCGCATGGGCGGATTCAAGCCGGTCAGGCAGCACAGCATAGTAGCCGGTATACTTGCCGATATGGCTATTGGTATAGATATGATGAGAGCAAGTGTATATAACCTTAGTTATATGCTTGATCACCTTGAAGTGTATGGTCCTCCATGGTCGCCGACATTCATATCCAAGGCAGCAGCCACAAGAGTCTTTGCCGGGGATACGGCTGTGAAGATAATTAATAAAGGCGCTGAGCTATTGGGTTCGATGGCAATCTCTGAAGACTTCCCTTATGAAAAATGCCTGAGAGACATTAAAATAACACAACTCTGGCTGGGAGGACAGCAAATTTCACGCTATCGCGTTGCCAGAGGTTATTATGACCTGGAGAATTGGGCTTAATTATTGCCTCATGCCCGGTTCAGATAAGCACGCCGTCGGTCAGGTTGGCCGTGTGTACATAGGTCTCGATTCTGGGTTCTCCCTTGCAGATATCCAGAACGGTGGCTTTAAACTCTGCCGACTTTAGATAAGCATCGAAGTCTTCCTGTTTTTCCCAGAGCAGTATAGCCCCCTGCGCAGCTGTATTGGGGTCCATGATGAAGTATTTTTCCTTGAGCCCCGGGATTTTGCGGCAGCCTTCCACCACTTGCTGGATATGCTCTCTGGCGACGTCGATATCGGCTAACCGCGCGGCCACTTCGTCTTTCAGTTCGAATTTTACGATTACGGCTATCATCTGAATATCATCCCTTATTATGGATTCTCCATCTTCCGGGCAAGTTCTTCTATGTTCTCTCGCTCGCGTATCAGGAACTTCTCCCTGCCCTCCGTGTATGAGGGAAGGACCCACTTCATCTCCTGCAGGTTTTGGGTGATAGTCGGTATCCAGTTATAAGGGATGGAAATCAGTATGTATCCTTCCTTGTATACCTCTTTTGATTTCATGCCGAAAGCCAGTCCCGTCACCGTGTAATTTACCTTGCCGGTACGGTAGGGATAGTTATAAACCCAGGCGCATCCCAGCACACCGGTCGACACCGATTCCCTGAGCACGCCGGTGGAATAGCACATCGCCCTCAATATGATTTCCGCCTGGGTGGTGTTGGCTAATATAATCAACAAGTCCGGTTCGAAAGCCAGCTTGTCCAGCGTGGCGTAAGCCACATAGTTTACGATTCCTTTCGGCATTAGTTTGAGATACTGGTAGAGGTTGCTGTTGGCCCGCGCGTCCTGGAATATCTCAAGGTTTATTCCCACTTCGCCCGCCTCGGCGAACGCGGGCAGTTCCTCCATCCCCAGCAGCGCTTTCCCGAAACAGGTCTCGTTCTCCTTGGCGAAGTAAAACGGTGTTCCCCTGTCCTGCGCTTCTTTCAACATTTCGCAGTAAGACAGCGACTTATCCAGCTGCTCGATACCTTCCGGACGGGTGGGCAGAAACTTGACTCCTACGGGCTGTTTTTCAAAATTGAACTTCTGATAAACGGAGAGGTCCTGCTTTAACGGTCTCATTTTTTTATCCTCGCTCTATTTATTTACTTTTCGGGAGGATGTGCTTGAGATGAGGAAATTCATCCTCGGCGTTGGGGAATATGAGGGCTTTGGTGAACGTGCTGTTAAATTCCGGCTCGACGGTCAGTTCCACGTAGTCGACCTTCCTGGCCATGACGTCGGCTTCTTTCCTTTTGTCCGTATTGAGCAGCGCTATGCGGGCGCCGTCGCCGGCAGCATTGCCGACCGCGGAGACGTCTTCCGGGGCGCAGTCCGGGAAAAGCCCGATAACCGCCGCTGATTCTTTATCTATGTAGCTTCCAAAAGCCCCCGCGAGTATTACCTTATCGATTTTCTTGACGCCCAGTCGGTTCATCATTATTTTAGCGCCGGAATACATGGCCCCCTTGGCAAGCTGTATCGCCCGGATGTCTTTCTGGCAGATGACGATATCATTTCCGATGGATGTTTCCTCCGCATGGGCGATAACGAACTCCGGCTGATCACCGCTTTTTCTCAGACGCTTTGTTTTCAATCCGGTATGAAACCGTCCGCCTTTATCGATAATCCCAGCCAGGAACAGATGTGCGGCGGCGTCGAATATCCCCGAACCGCAGATTCCCCGGGCGCCGATGTTCTTGACCTCGGTATTCCATTTGTCGTTGCCGATTACCTTGAACTGCACTTCCTTCGTCCTACGGTCGATTTTCAGCTTCTCGATAGCGCCTGGTGCGGCCCGCATGCCATGCCTGATTTCCGCCCCCTCGAAGGCAGGACCGGTGGCGCACGACGAAGAAAGCAGTTTGTTGCGATTTCCCATAATCAGCTCGCCGTTGGTGCCGATGTCGATAATCAGCAGCATCTTGTCCTGATTGTACGGCTCTTCGGCGATGAGCACACCCACGTTGTCCGCCCCGACGAACCCGGCTTCTATCGGCAGGACATGCACATAACCGCAGGGAGCTATCCTGATACCCAGTTCACGCGCCTTGACGTCAAGGGAATGGTGCACTCCGGGCACGAACGGCGTTTTGCCAAGATACTGCGGGTCGAAGTCCAGAAAGATATGGTGCATGCAGGTATTGCCGACCACCGCCATATCGATTATATCCGAGCGTTTTATTCCCGCCTTAGCCGCCGCCCGTCCGGCAATCTGGTTGAGCCCCTTGATAATAGCCCGGTTCATCTGCTCCAAGCCGTCTTTGCTCTTTACGGCGTAGCTGATGCGGGACATGACGTCCTCGCCGTAGGCAACCTGCGGGTTCATCATGGAGTTCGTCGCCAGTACCTCGCCGGTGGTAAGGTCGCAGAGATAGCCGGCGACGGTGGTCGTGCCGATGTCCACCGCCAGACCATAGCCTTTGGGTGCGCTCCCCGGTTCTATATCTATGATTTCCTTTTTGTTCCAGACCGATACGGTAACCTTCCAGTTACCTTCCCGGAGTAAGTTCTGCAGCTGCCGTAATACCGGGTAATCGATGGTCAGATTACGCAGCTTGTGGTTTTTAGTTAGCGCTTCCTGGACGCGCTCCAGGTCACCAAGAGTATCATGTAATGTGGGGCTTTTAAGTTCGATGTAGTGTTTCTCTACCGCCGGTTTGAGCTTGATATCCCGGACGGTGGCTTCCTTGCGTACCACCTGCTTCCCGGTACGCGTTTCTTCCGGAATAAAAATTACTACATCGCCGTGGATACGGGTCTTGCATGCCATGCGGTAATGCTGTTTAAGCTGATTTTTACTCAGGAATTTATGGTTCGCCTCGTCAATTATGGCAACGGAGGATATCTTGGAGGATATTCCGTACTTGGCAAAGTATCCTCTCTCTATCCTGACCTTGCACTTGCCGCAGGTGCCCTTGCCGCCGCAGATACTCTCGATATCGGCTCCCAGCTGGCGGGACGCCTCAAGGATGGTGACGCCGTCGTCCACTTTGCCGCGTACCCCGCACGGCTGGAAAACAACCATGTGTCTATCGTTTTTCATCGTTCAAATCTTACCACGTAGGGCTATCCTAATTCAAAGCTGCGGATGATGTTAGAGATAAGAGAAGATTCGTCGACTTAAGCGTAGTAATTAACGTGTCGGCGCCAGCTTCTCCAGGTGGTAATCGACTCCGCCGAAGCTGAACTCGCCGTAACGTGCTTTCTTGGTGTAGAAATGCAGGATGTGGTCTTCCGTGAAGCCGATGGCACCGTGCACCTGGTGGGCGGAGTGCATGACTCTACGGCATGCCTGGCTTACCCAGGCTTTGGCGATGGCGACTTCATTACCTGCAGGCAGCCCCTCATTGATGCGCCAGGCGGCTTGATAAGTGGCGAACCGCGAACCGTCGACGTCGATGAGCATGTCGGCGCAGCGGTGCTGGATGCTCTGGAAAGCCCCGATGGGATGCCCGAAGGCTATCCGCTCCCTGGCGTAGTCCAGCGAGATATTCAACGCTTGCTGCGCCAGTCCGACCATCTCGGCGCACCGGGCGATGTTTGCCTTTTGGAGCACCTTCTTAATATACAACCAACCTTTGTCTATCTCCCCGAGGACGTTGTCACCGGATACCTTAACATTATCGAAGGTTACCTCCGACTGCTTGTCACCGGAGATTGTCTTCAACGGTATGCATTTAACGCCGGGCGTATCTTTACCGACGATAAACAGGGATATGCCTTTACCTGTATCGGCGGCGCAAATCAGGTAATCGGCAGCGTCGGCATCGGTCACGAAGAGCTTTCTTCCATTGATAACGTAGTCGCTGCCTTGCTTCATAGCCTTCGTCTGGATTTCATTGGCAGAGTACTTGCCGGATTCTTCGGTAACAGCCAGCGTTATAATCGTCTTACCTTCGGCGATATCGGGCAGGTATTGCTGTTTCTGCGCCTCGCTGCCCGCCTCGATGATGGTGGAAGCTCCCAGGACGACACTGGAGAAAAAGGGACTTATAAAGCAGGCACGTCCCATTTCTTCCAGCACCACGATCAAGTCCAGGAAGTCGCCCACGCCGCCGTATTCATCCGGGATAGAAAGGCCTAGCAGGTTTGTCTCCGCCAGCTTTTTCCACAACTCCGGCGTGTAGCCCTTCTCATCGGCAGCCATCGCCCGCAGGACCTTATCCGGGAATTCCGTCGTCAGGAAGTCCCGGGCAAGCGCCTGCATCATTTCCTGCTGCTCGTTGAGAGCGAAGTCCACCTATTTCCTCCTAACGTAATCGTGGCAGTCCCAGTCCCCGCTGGGCAATGACGTCCTTGTCTATCTCTGAAGTACCCTGTTCCAGGCTGTGACCGAAAGAACGCAGGTAGCAGGAGGGTATCCTGCCGTAAAATGGAGCCAGGGCGGAGTCCTCAGCAAGCTGGCTGTACTGCCCCGCCAGTTCCATACCGAAATCGGCTATCTTCTGTAAAAGCTCGAAGCTGACCATCTTACTCATTGCCGACTCCGTATTGGGTACCATGTCCTGGCTCTGCATCCAGGTTACCCGATAGTGGAACAGGCGGGCTATCTCGCACTCGGCTTTTAATTCGTCAATACGGTTTTGTTTGACGGCATCCAGCAGGTCGTGTTCCCGAGCGTATTCCGTAAGGTCGTCAAGATACGTGTCCGCAAAAGCGTATACGGGGTCGGTGGTGCGTTCATAATCCAGCAGAGACATGACCACATAAAAGCCCTTGTTCAAACCACCGACGATGTTTTCCTTGGGGATACGCACGTCATCGAAGAATACTTCATTAAAATCGTGGTGTCCCGCCATGTTGATGACGGGATTGATCGTTATTCCCGGCGTTTTCATGTCCAGCAGGAAGAAGGTGATTCCGCGGTAGTTGGGGTCGGCGTCACGGTCTGTCCGGGTAACCAGCGCATTCCAGTCGGCGAAGTGCCCGTTGGTCGTCCATATCTTCTGCCCGTTTACGACGAAGCAGTCCGATTCTTCTTTGGCGAAGACTTCGATTGATGCCAGGTCGGAGCCGTGTCCCGGCTCGCTTAGTGTCTCGCACCAGATGGCCTTACCGGAGGCGATGCCCGGCAAATGCTGCTTCTTCTGTTCCTCGGTGCCCTTGAGCATGATGGCGGGAGCGACGATACCGGCGCCGATGGAATCGTACCCCGGCGAGTGATAGCGGGCCAGTTCTTCCCGGAGGATGAGGCGGTGGAACGGCGAGGCACCTTCCCCGCCGTATTCCTCAGGCCAGTGCCTGGAAATCCACCCCTTGGCCCCCAGCTTCTCCGCCATCGCCCGGTGCACCTGTATCCAGTCGGACTGCGCGGACATATCGAAGAAGGTCAGCCGCTTGTCCCGGTATACCTGCGGGACTTCCTTCTCCAGGAAAGCGGCTACCTCTTGACGGAAAGCCTCTTCTTCAGACGTGAAAGCAAAATCCAATATATATGCCTTTTATTTGCCGGTGAATTTGGGCGAGCGGCGGTAGTTCATGGAGGTCAGCCCTTCGTTCAGGTCGTCGGTCTGGGCGATATCCCCGGAAATTGCCGCTTCGAGATATAGCGCGGTACGCTGGTCCGCCTGAGCGCCGTAGTACATTAGACCCTTGGCAAGTTTCTGAGCTATCGGAGCGCCGTTAGACAGCTTGGCGGCAGTTTCGTCCACCAGGGCATCGAACTTGTCCGGTTCGGCGACGAAATGTACCAGTCCCCAGTCGAGGGCTTTATCCGCCATGACCGGGTCTGCCAGCAGTACCATCTCTTTAGCCCGTGCCCAGCCTATCAGGCGTCCGACGCGCTGCGTGGCGCCCGCCCCGGGAAGCAGCCCCAGCGTTAGCTCGGGGAGGCGCAATTGCGCTCTGGTATTCATTATCCTGATGTCGCAGGAGATAGCCAGCTCAAGTCCGCCGCCCATAGCCGCGCCGTTGATGGCAGCGATTACCGGCTTGGGATAAGTCTCGATTCTGGTAAATACATCGTGAGGGGCTTCGCTGAAGTTAAAGGCGTCGTCTACCTGTCCGGTAGCAAACGCCGAGACGTCGGCGCCGCCGCAGAAGTTAGCACCTGCACCGGTAATAACGATGCACTGCACGTTCTCGTCTTTCTCAAGCTCATCCAGCGCCTTGTTAATCTCCGTCATGAAGTCGGCGTTGAAGGCATTGGCACGGTTGGGTCGATTTAGAACCAGCTTGGCGACTTTGGTTTTTTGATTTATGTCAAGGATAACGAACTCGTACTCGCCGGGTCCGTAGGTATAAAACCCCTCGCCGGTCTTGCGTCCCAGCTTGCCCTGCTTGACCAGTTTGGTTATCACGGACGAGGCTTTATACCTGTCTTCTTTGTTGTACTTATTGTAAAGCCGGTTGAGTTCGTCCAGGATTTTATCCAGTCCCGTGCTGTCCGCCATGCGCAGTACGCCGCGGGGATAATTAAGCCCGAGGAGTACGGCGGTATCTATCTCGTCGCGGGTAGTGGCGTCCATCTCGATGAGCTTGGCGGCTTCGTTGACCGCCGTCGCCAGCACGCGGATGGGGTCGAAGTCAACGCCGGCGTTCATGGTGATTTCATTGGTCTTGCCTTCCGACCAGTCGTAATAACCTTTGCCGGTCTTCTTGCCGTAGTCGCCTGCCTTGAAGCACTTCTCCAGTATGGGGGCGGGACCGTAGCTCTTGCCCATGGTCTCGGCGAAGTATTCCATGACGTGGAACTGCGTGTCTATCGAGCCACCGCCGAGGGCGTCCTGAAGCTCCAACATGCCCATCGGCAGACCCAGCTTGTACTTAATCGCCGAGTCTACTTCGAAGGGGCTCTTGGCTTCGCCCTGCGCCAGCGCCCAGTCAGCCTCGTTGGACATGTTGCAGAATATCCGGTTGGCGACGAATCCCGGTACGTCCTTGACGTGCACGACCGCCCGACCCATTTTAATAGCGACCTCTTCCGCTATCTTGATGGCATCCTCGCTGGTGCTCTTGCCGTGGACGATTTCCAGCAACGTCATGCGGTGCGGGGGATTGAAATAATGGGTGCCCACGACCATTTCCGGTCTCTTGCCTGCTTCCGCCATCTCGGCGATGCTAAGCGATGAGGTGTTGGTGGCGAAAACGCAGTCATTCGGACAGAGCGCGCTGACCTCTTTCAGGACGCTCTTTTTCAGGTCCATTATTTCCGGCACCGCCTCGATGATGATATCCGCATCTTTGACCGCTTCTTTGAGGTCGACGAGGAAGGTCATGCGTTTCATGTACTCTTTCTTAGCCGCCTCGGTGAGTCTGCCCCGACTTATTCTCCTATCATAGTTGGATTCTATTGTTTTGCGGCCGTTCTCCAGGAACCTGTCCTCGATATCGCGGAGTTTGACATTGTAGCCGGCTTCGGCAGCCAGGGCACCTATCTGCGCGCCCATACCGCCTGCCCCGAGCACAGTGACATTCTTTATCTCTTTCATTGGTCGCAGCCCCTTTCCGTCAAATCTTCTTGCGGTTACAAGATTCGTGTTATTTTACCGGCTCGAAGGCGTAGTAGACGCGGTCGCATATCTTGGTTTCTTTCTTGACCTCGATGGGATGAGAGGGAATGTCGAAGACCACGAACTTCACTTCGTCTCCCTCTTTAAGTTCGCCTTCCTTGCAATTAATGATGCGCGCCAGCAGGTGCTTGAGGGGTGCGCCTTCGCCGAAGTTGAGCCATGCCATGATTATCGGTGGCGGGAAGCCGATGGGCGCGCCCGCCTGGGTCTCCGTGAAGGTGACCACCCTGGCTCGCTGCGGCAGTTCCACCCACTCCAGATCATCGGACCAGCACTTGGAGCATATTACGCCGGGAGGATAAGCAATGTATCCGCATTTTTTGCACTTGGTGGTGGTGAACTTGCCCGCCCGCAGATTTTCATAGAACGGATGGATGCGGTTGAACTCCTCGCACTCGAAGGGCCACATATCCATCTCGGATATGTAGGTGCCGTCCAGCGCCGGTGTTCCGACTATATCAACTTTCTCTAAATCAGCCATTTCTTTTCTCCTTATGTAAAACTCTGGTGTATTCTGTCTAGTCGACCGGCTCCCTGCCGTAGATAACGACGGTATGCTGGGCGCAGGTGCCGCTCAGGTTATGCGCCAGACCGAAGGCGGCGTCCTTCACCTGGTGGACCGCCCTGCCCTGAAGCTGCCGACATATCTCCAGCGACTGCCGGGCGCCGGAAGCTCCGAAGGGGTGCCCGTAGACGAGCAGCCCGCCGTCGGTGTTGGTGGGGATTTCACCGTCGATGCCGATGGCACCGGAAGCGACGAATGCACCGCCCTCGCCTTTCTTACAGAAGCCGAGCTCTTCACACTCGATTATTTCGGAGATGGTAAAGCAGTCGTGCACCTGGGCGACGTCTATATCCTTGGGAGTTACTTTAGCACTGGCATATGCCACCTCGGCGGCTTTCTTGAGATGCGGCCATTCGGCAAGTGTCTCACCGGGCCAGCCGGCCGTCATGCTGTGAACCGCATGCTGCCCGGAACCACGCAGGTAGACCGGTTGGCGGTCGGAAAGCTCTTTGGCCCTTTCTTCAGAGCAGATAAGCACCGCCGAGGCACCGTCGGAAAGCGGGCAACAGTCGTACAGGCTGAACGGGTCAGCGATGATGCG
>JAFGPF010000015.1 GCA_016926115.1 Dehalococcoidales bacterium
CCGGGTCTTACCCATGCGTTTCGCCAGCAGTCCCTGGCCCAGGGCATTGTTAATCTTGTGCGCGCCGGTATGGGCGAGGTCTTCACGCTTGAGTAATATATTAGCCCCGCCTATCTTCTCCGAGAGTTGCCGTGCGTGGTACAGCGGCGTGGGTCGCCCGATGTAGTCCTTGCACAATCGGGCGAACTCCTCTCGGAAGGCTTTGTCCTTCTGTGCATCCACATAGGCGTGCTCCAGTTCGGCAAGCGCCGGCATCAGCGTTTCCGGTACGAACCTGCCCCCGTACGCCCCGAAGTAGCCGCGCGTATCAGGCCCGCTCATCGGCTTCCCTCACAGCCTCGATGAATTTCTTTATTTTCTTCACATCTTTCACGCCCTTCGTCTCCACCCCCGAAGATACGTCCACTCCCCAGGGTGATATCACCTTAATTGCCTCGCCGACGTTTTCCGGTGTCAGTCCCCCGGCAATAATCACCGGGAACTCTCTGGCTATCGGCACCGCCAGCTTCCAGTCGAACTTCCTGCCAGTGCCGCCGTAACGGTCGGGGACATTGGAGTCGATGTGGTAGATATGTTTCTTTTCCCCGAGCAGTTTCGACCCGTAAGCCAGGTCCTTGCATACCTGCTCCGGTTTCCGGTTTCGGCTTACCCTGATAACCTTGATGAACGGTCGGGCGATTTCCCGGCAGTATTCCCAGGGTTCGTCGCCGCTCAACTGCACGTAGTCGAGTCCGCATTTCACGGCTACCCTGTTTACCGTGGCTGTATGCGCGTTGACGAAGACACCGACCGTTTCAACATTCGACTTTTTACTCTTCAGAAAGGCTACTATCTTCTCCGCCCGCGCCGGGGTAATCTGCCGCGGGCTATCCGCGAACATCAGCCCGATGAAGTCCGCCCCCGCTTCCGCCGCGGCAAGCGCCTGTTCTTCTGTTTTAACGCCGCATATCTTGATTCTGGTCATGACAGCAGTCCCCTCATCTTAGCCGGAATATCGGCGGCGGTCACCAGAGCCTCGCCCACCAAGACGGCGTCCACCTTGCATTCCTTCATCTTCTTTATGTCATCGCTGTTGTGTATCCCGCTCTCGCTGACGACGATGTTCTCCTCCGGAACCAGCATGCGGAGTCGGCGCGTGGTATCGGTATCGACCTTAAATGTATTGAGGTCGCGATTGTTGATGCCTATTATCCCGGTGCCGGCGAGCAGCGCCTTTTGCAGTTCTTCCTCGTTATGCACTTCCACCAGGCAGAACAGCCCGATGCCGTGGCTTATTTCCAGCAGTTCCCCGAGTTGCCCCGGACTCAATATCGACGCTATCAGGAGCATGGCGTCGGCGCCATAAGCGGCGGACTCGTACACCTGGTACTCCTCGTAGATGAAGTCCTTCCGTAACAGGGGCAGGTTCACCTTCTCGCGAATCGCCGCCAGGTATTTCAGACTACCCTGAAAATATTTTACCTCGGTCAATACGGATATCGCCGCGGCGCCGTTTCTGGCATATATCTCCGCCAGCCTCACGGGGTCGAGGTCAGCACGCAGTACTCCTTTAGAGGGAGACGCCTTCTTTACCTCGGCAATTAGCATTACATCATCGCCTTTAAGCGCGGCAGCAAAGTCCACGGGCTGGTACTGGGCAATGCGCTCCTTCAGGACGGCCAGCGGCAGCAGCTTCTTTTTCTGCTCTACCTCTATCTTCTTATCGGTGAGTATGGTATCCAGTATCGTCACTATCATGCCTGCCCCAGTTGCCGGCTCAACTCCGCCAGCTGATGTAATTTTCCCCTCGCCCGGCCGCTGTCGATGGCTACCTCCGCCAGTCGCGCGGCTTTTCCAAAATCTGCCTTCACATTTCCGGCGACCAGTCCCGCGGCGGCGTTCATCACGACCGTATCGCGCAGGGCGCCGGGTTCGCCGTCGAGGACACGCCGCAGCATCGCCGCATTTTCTTCCGGCGTGCCTCCCAGTATCGCCTGTCTCTCTGCTTCCCGGAAACCGAAAGTCTCCGGCGATATCTCATATGGTTCAGATAGTTTATCTTCGGTAACGTCCCATACCAGCGACTTCCCACTTATGGTTATCTCGTCAAGTCCGTCCGTGCCGTGGACTACCAGCGAGTGTTTCGTACCTAATCTATAGAGCACCGCGGCTATCTTATCGCCGAGTTCTTTACCCGGCACGCCGAGTACCATGTGTTCCGCCCGGGCTGGATTCGTAAGAGGTCCGAGGATGTTAAAGACGGTGCGGATGCCGATTTCCCGGCGGGTAGGGGCGGCGTACTTCATCGCCGGGTGAAATACGGGCGCGAACATGAAACCGATGCCCACTTTTTCAATACACTCGGCGACCGCTCTGGGACCTAGCTCTATTTTGATGCCCAGCGCCTCCAGTACGTCGGCGCTGCCGCACTTGCTGGAAGCGGCGCGGTTGCCGTGCTTGGCAACCTTCAGTCCCGCGCCCGCCGCGACGAAAGCCGCCGCCGTGGAGATGTTGAAGCTGCCGGAGCCGTCGCCGCCCGTGCCAACGATGTCGATAGTGGGTCCGGTCACGTTTACCGGCATGGCTTTAGCCCGCATGACGCTGGCAAGCCCGGCTATCTCATCAGATGTCTCACCTTTAATCCGCAAAGCCGTCAGGAAGGTGCCCACCTGCGCCGGCGTAGCCTCGCCGTTCATTATCTCTGCCATGCTGCCGGAGGCTTCCTCGAAGCTTAAGGATCGTCCCTCCACCAGCGTGCCGATGGCTTCTTTAATCATATCTTCACCTCCCCGTTTTTGCCCCTTTTCGTTTCTTATCTGTTCCCACCCATGCCACCCTCGCACCATTTACGGCTTATTCCGTAGTTTCCCCACCCAGTTTCCCCCTTTGTAAAAGGGGGACTAAGGAGGATTTTCACTTATTTTCTATTATTATATGTTAAAAAGTTCTTTAATAATTCCTTCCCGATTTTCGTCATGATGGACTCCGGGTGGAACTGCACTCCCTCCACCTCGTACTCGCGGTGCCTGATACCCATGATGATATCGTTGAACGTGCGCGCGGTAACTTCCAGGCAGTCTGGCAGGCTGTCCCGCTTGACCGCCAGCGAGTGATAGCGCACCGCCGCGAAGGGATTAGGCAACCCGGCGAAAACGCCCTTGCCGTCATGGTGGACGAGTGAGGCCTTGCCGTGCTTGATTTCCCCGGCGTGCGTCACGATTCCCCCGTAGGCGTGGGCGATGCACTGGTGACCCAGGCAGACCCCGAGTATCGGTATCGTCCCCCCGAATGATTTGATAACGTCGTTGGAGATGCCGGCATCCAGCGGCGTGCCCGGTCCCGGCGAGATGACTATCCGGTCGGGAGCCAGCTTTTCTATTTCGTCGATGCCGATGACGTCGTTCCTGACCACCTTTACCTCCGCTCCCAGCTCGCACAGGTACTGGAAGAGGTTATAGGTAAAGCTGTCGTAGTTATCAATCAACAGAATCATCTCAAGCAGCCTCCGCGTTGTCGATGGCGGTCAGCAGCGCCTGCGACTTGTTCAGGCTTTCCTGGTATTCCTTTTCCGGGACGCTGTCCGCGACCACGCCCCCGCCGGCCTGCACGTACGCCACCCCGTCCTTGATGACGATGGTACGTATGGCGATTGCCGTGTCCATGTTGCCGGAGAAGTCGAAATATCCCACCGAGCCCGCGTAGGGACCGCGTCTATCCGGCTCCAGTTCCGCGATTATTTCCATGGCGCGTATCTTGGGCGCCCCGGAGACCGTCCCCGCCGGAAAGCAGGCGCGCATGGCGTCGAACTGGGTGAAACCTTCCCGCAGCCTGCCCTGTACGTGGGATACCAGGTGCATGACGTGGGAATAGCGCTCGATGTCCATGAACTGGGTGACCTCCACCGTGCCCGGCTGGCTGATTCTGCCGACATCGTTGCGGGCGAGGTCCACCAGCATGAGGTGTTCGGAGCATTCTTTTTCGTCGTTTTTAAGCTCTTCTTCAAGGGCTTTGTCTTCTTTAGCGTCCTTGCTTCTCGGTCGCGTGCCGGCGATGGGGTGGTTGGAGACGGTGCCGTCCTCGACACGCACCAGCAGCTCCGGCGACGTGCCGACGATGTGAAAGTCGCCGAGGTGCAGGAAATACATGTACGGCGACGGGTTGAGGGAGCGTAACGCCCGGTAGATGGCGAAGGGACTGGCTTCCGTCTTGCGGGAAAGCCGCTGCGACGGCACCACCTGGATGATATCGCCCTCGTAGATGTGCTTCTTGGCGCGCACCACCATGTCCTCGTACTGCGCCTGCGTGAGGTTGGATTCAACTTTCGCGCCGTTATTGCCCGCCGGTCTGCTTGCCGTTGACGGCAAGGTATTTTGCAGCCGTTCCGCCAGGTCGTCTATCTTGCTCACGGCATCGGCGTAGGCTTTTTCGACATCGCCGTCGCTATGCACGTGCGCCACGATTTTTATCGTGTGGCTTATATGGTCGAAGATTAGCAGGGTGTCCGCCAGCATCATGACGGACTCCGGCAGGCTGACGGGGTCGTTGTCCGGCGCGGGCAGCCTCTCGAAGTAACGCGCCACCTCGTAGCTCAGATACCCCACCGCCCCGCCGTGGAACCGGGGCAGGCCTTCCACCGATACCGGACGGTATTTAGCGAACTCGTCCTCGATGAGCGTCAGGGGGTCGACGGCATTGTCCCCGCCGGTGGTGATAATCCTGGAAGGCTCCGTCCCCAGGAAGCTGTAGCGCGCCAGACGCTCGCCGCCCTCCACGCTCTCCAGCAGGAAGGAGTAGTCCCCTCGCGCTATCTTAAGGTAGGCGGATACCGGCGTGTCCATGTCCGCCTTAATCTCGCGGTAGACCGGCACCAGGTTGCCCTGCGCCTTCATTTTTTTCACTTCTTCGAGTGTCGGGTAGTACATCGCTTCTCCAAATAAAAAAGCCCCCGTCCTCTGAAGGGACGGGAGGCTCAATCCGCGGTGCCACCCTTCTTGACCGGAAAGTTAGAAGCTGGTCCACTCTGTCGGGTACGGCCCCGCAATCTTACGGAACGATACCCCGGGATTCGTTAACGCATCCCTCGCGTCAAAGCCTACTCACACATGATGTTTTCGGTTTGCGGCTCCCGGGTCCATTCGGTCTCTGCGCTGGCGTCGGCTCGCACCTTACCCGACTCTCTGTAGCCCCGCTCCGGGACTTACTACTCCCGTTCACAGCCTTTACATAATTTTATTAATAATCTAATTTATCACGGAGTGAAACGTTTGTCAAGAGTGGGGGGTACCGATTATTTTTGTAGTTATGTTATATCATTGTTTACGGGAGTATAATGTAATCATGAGACATGTGGTCTATCAATGGGCAGGTATAGGAATATTATCTCTTATTGGATGGGGGATAAGTTCAATGCCCGCTGTTACTAGTTGGATACCATCATATATTATATGGGGTTTAGCATTAATATGGCTGGTTATTGCTACTTTTTATTGGATAAAGCGACGGAGGCATCTTAATATTGATTCCAAAAAAGAGAACGCAAGCGATTCTCTTATAGATACTCTTATAAATCTGCACAAACAAATGATGCATTTTAAAGATGTGAGACTAAAGCAAAATATTGATAAACAAGCTTTTGACGATGCAGTGCCGCTATTATTTCATAAATGGGGTTTGGTAGATATAGGTAAATGGGATGAATTCGAAAAGAAAACACGAAAAAGTCTTAGAAAACACATATCAAAATCTCCAAAGAAAAGTGGGAAGCGGTATTTTGAGGTTATCAGTGCTGCAGAACAACTTAAAAAGGAATTATGTGAATCTAAAGAATGGTCTACAGAAGACGGAATGGTAATAGGAGAGTGGTTAGATGGACTAGATATTGGTATATCTGAACTCCGTGATAAAGATAAAAATTGGCAAGACATGTATAGGAACGCGGAACCATATATGAGGGATGAAAAGTTACGTGAATTAATTGATAGGCATATATCATCTTCATATATGTTAAGCAGTGGCTCTTTGTGTATTGGATATTCAAACAAAATACATAATAAAACTAAAACTAGGCTTTTATACATCGCATTAGTTGGGAGCCCTATTAGACCAGAACAAATAGATTTAGCATTATCCGAAATCCTTAGTGATATTGAAAAACGGCAGCAAATGATGAAAAAAAAGGAGGAGCAAAAACTCTTGGAATCAGAAAAGGAAAAAGGTTCTATTATCAATGATGTAAGAGTTGAACTTGACACGAGGAATGTGGATAAGGCAACAGGCATGGAAGTTAATGGACCAGCAGAATTAAAAAATATCAGCGTAAATGTAAATGCTGAAAATGTTCGTGAAGCTGTTGGATTTAAATCAGTCCAAACAAATAAGGAAGTAGGTCTATTTTCTGCAACTACATTATGTTCATGTGGTAAACGATTTACTTATACCAGTACAGGTTATAGACCCCAAAAAGTCACTTGTCCTCATTGTGGTAAAGAAACCAAATTGAATAATTAAAAATAAACGATTTTTCGTCTCTTATCTATTCCCACCCATGCCGCCCGGTATCATCCTCTGCTTATCCCGCTTGAAAATCCCTCTCACTCTCCCCTTTTAAGTTTCCCGCTTTGAAAAAGGGGGATTAAGGGGGATTTTAATCTCCCCACAGCATTCTTCCCCCTTTTGTAAAGGGGGATATAAGGGGGTTTTTCAACAGCTTATCCCGCTTGAAAATCCCTCTAACTCTCCCCTTTTAAGTTTCCCACTTTGAAAAAGGGGGATTAAGGGGGATTTTAATCTCCCCAC